>NZ_BCBT01000042.1:0-58603 GCF_001320965.1 Pseudomonas sp. NBRC 111143
CTGGCGTTCGCCAGGTCGTATCGCTCCCCCCACACCGACACCACGCACGCCACGGGACAAGCCTGCCTCTACAGGGTATGGTTCCGTCAGCGCACACCGTCTTCCAGAGGGCACCCAATGGCCAACACCACGTCACTGCACCCAGGTTTCATGATCGTCCAGGGCAACCGCCTGGACGATTTGCGCAACCTGGTCGTGAACGTGATGCGCAACTATCCCCTGGCGCCTCTGGAGAACGAAATCGCCCTGGTGCAGAGCAACGGTATTGCCCAATGGCTCAAGCTCGCACTGGCCGAAGATCCGCAGGACGATGATCAAGGCGGCTGCGGTATCGCTGCGGCCATCGACGTCCAGTTGCCCGGCACTTTCATGTGGCAGCTCTATCGCCTCGTGCTGGGCCGCGACGAGATTCCCGAGGTGTCGCTGCTCGACAAGGCACCGCTGACCTGGCGCCTCGTACGCTTGTTGCCAGCACTGATCGAGCGACCGCACTTCGAGCCACTCAAGCGCTTTCTCACCGACGACAACGACCTGCGCAAGCGCTACCAGCTCGCCGAACGTCTGGCTGACTTGTTCGACCAATACCAGGTCTACCGCGCCGACTGGCTCAAGGACTGGGCCGCTGGAGAGCACGTGCTCAACACTGCCCGCGGCGAGCGCAAGCCCCTGGCGGATGGCAACCGCTGGCAGGCCGAGTTGTGGCGTGCATTGCTCGACGATGTCGGTGCAGAGGGTATGGCGCAGAGCCGAGCCGGCGTCCATCAGCGTTTCATCGCGCGCATGGATACCCTTGAGCAAGCTCCCGCGGGCCTACCGTCGCGGGTAATCGTCTTTGGTATCTCGTCGCTGCCTGCCCAGGCCCTTGAAGCCCTGGCCGGGCTGGCCCGCTTCAGTCAGGTATTGCTGTGCGTGCACAACCCTTGCCGCCATCACTGGGGGGATATCGTCGCGGACAAAGACCTGCTTCGGCACCAGTACAAGCGCCAACAGCGCAAGCACGGCATGCCCCTGCAACTGGACGACGAATCGATGCACCAGCACGCTCATCCGCTGCTGGCCGCCTGGGGCAAGCAGGGCCGTGACTACATCAACCTGCTCGATAGCTACGATGATCCAAACAGTTACCGTGGTGTCTTCAGCGACGGGCGCATCGACCTGTTCAGCGACGCCCAGCCCACCACGCTGCTCAACCAGTTGCAGGACGACATCCTCGAACTGCGTCCCCTGGCTGAAACCCGCGACACCTGGCCTGCCATCGATCCCAGCCGCGACCGTTCGGTACGTTTCCACATCGCCCATAGTCCGCAGCGCGAAGTGGAGATCCTCCACGACCAGTTGCTTGCGCGCTTCAGCAGCGATCCGACCCTGCGGCCGCGCGATGTCATCGTCATGCTTCCGGCCATCGATGACTACGCCCCGCATATCCGCGCTGTCTTTGGCCAACTCGACCGCCATGATCCGCGCTACATCCCCTTTACCCTCACCGACCAGGGCCAGCGCGGCCGCGATCCATTGCTGATCGCCCTGGAGCATCTGCTCAAGCTCCCCGACAGCCGTTTCGCCGTGAGCGAGATCCTCGACCTGCTCGACGTCCCCGCCGTGCGCGCCCGCTTCGGGATCAAGGAGAGTGACCTGCCGACCCTGCACCGCTGGATCGAGGGGGCCGGCATCCGTTGGGGCCTGAGCGGTGAACAACGTGCCCGCCTCGGGTTGCCCGAAGGCCTGGAGCAGAACAGTTGGCGGTTCGGCCTGCGCCGGATGCTGCTGGGTTACGCCGTAGGCGTCGGCGAGGCCTGTGACGGCATTGAGCCCTATGACGAGATCGGTGGCCTCGACGCGGCCCTTATCGGCCCGCTGGTGGCCCTGCTCGATGCCCTGGACGTGGCGTTCCAGACCCTTGCCGAGCCGGCCAGCCCCATGGCGTGGGGCGCGCGCCTGCATGCGCTGTTGCAGGTGTTCTTCCTCGCCGAGGAGGAGCACGACGAGCTGCTGTTGGTGCAATTGCAGGACCTGCGTGATACCTGGCTGGAAACCTGCGAGACCGTCGGCCTGCACGATCCACTGCCGCTTACGGTCATGCGCGAGGCCTGGCTGTCGGGGTTGGACCAGGGCAAGCTGTCCCAGCGTTTCCTGGCCGGCTCGGTGAACTTCTGCACCTTGATGCCCATGCGCGCCATCCCATTCCGCGTAGTCTGCCTGCTGGGCATGAACGACGGCGACTATCCTCGCGCCCAGCCGCCGTTGGACTTCGATCTGATGGCCAGCGATTACCGTCCTGGCGATCGTTCGCGCCGCGAAGATGACCGCTACCTGCTGCTCGAGGCGCTGCTGTCTGCCCGCGACCAACTCTATGTGAGTTGGGTCGGGCGCAGTATTCGCGACAACAGCGAACGCCCCGCCTCGGTGCTGGTCGGCCAGTTGCGCGACCATCTTGCCGCCGGTTGGCAGCTGGCCGGTGCCCAGCCAGGCCAGCGTGATGACCCCGGCCAGCAGTTGTTGCATGCCCTGACCCAGGAGCATCCCCTGCAACCCTTCAGCCAGCGCTACTTCCAGAAGGGCAGCGCACTGTTCAGCTACGCCCACGAATGGCAGGTCTTGCACCAGCCCGTCGAGCCGGCTTCGGAGGTCGATCAGGCGCTGCCGCCCTACGACAGCGATGAGCCATTAAACCTGACGCAACTGCAGGATTTTCTCCGCCATCCGGTCCGGCATTTCTTCAGCCAGCGCCTGAAGGTGTTCTTCGAAGCGCTGGAGGCGCCAACGCCGGACGAGGAGCCTTTCGTGCTCGATGCCCTGCAACGCTACAGCCTCAGCGAGCGGCTGCTTGGCGCTGCATTGGCCACACCCGACGACGCCGAACAAGCGCTGCGTACCCAGGCCCGACGCCTGCAGGCATGTGGGCTGCTGCCATTGGCGGGTTTCGGCGAGTCGCTGCAGGCGGAACTGATCCAGCCCCTGCCAGACCTACTGCAACGCCATCGCCAGCTGTTGCAGCGCTGGCATACCGTGGTAGAGGGCGCTCTGCCGCTGCACTTCGAGCGCGGCCCGCAGCGCCTGGAAGGTTGGCTTGGGCGCGTCTATCAGGATGATGAACAGAGCCTTCTGAGCATCACCACCGTGCCCAACAGCCTGGGTGCCGGGCGCAACAGTCTCAAATGGCATCGGCTGATTCCAGCGTGGGTCATGCACCTGGCGGCCTGCGCTGTCGGTTATCCATTGCACACGGCCCTGGTCGCCAGTGACCGCACCTTGCTGCTCGCACCGATGGCCGCGGCACAGGCGGGGGATCTGCTTGCCGATCTGCTGGTGGCGCGTCAGGCTGCAATGAATGGCCCCCTCCCGATAGCGCCCAAGACTGCTTTCGCCTGGCTGGCCCAGGCAGACCCGGACAAAGCCCAGGCTGCCGCCGAGCGCGCCTATGAAGGCGACGGCCAGAACAGCTTCGGCGAGCGCAGCGAGAGCCTTGCACTGATGCGTCAGTTCCGCGACTTTGCTGCGCTCACGGCTGACGAGACCTTCGAAGGCTGGTGCGAATCTCTCTACCGACCCCTGTTTGCCGCCGCCTGGCAGACCCAAGGCAATCCGGAGACCGCCGCATGACCCAGGCCCGTCCCTTGGCCCTGAGCTTTCCCCTGCACGGCAGCCAGCTGATCGAAGCCAGTGCCGGCACCGGCAAGACCTTCACCATCTCGGCACTCTACCTGCGTCTGATCCTCGGCCATGGCGGCGAGCAAGGCTTCGCCCGCGAGCTGCTGCCGCCGCAGATTCTCGTCGTGACCTTCACCGACGCTGCGACCAAGGAGCTGCGCGAGCGGATTCGCGCGCGTCTGGCCGAGGCTGCACGTTTCTTCAGGGGCGAGCTGGACGACGCCGACCCCTTGCTGCACCTGCTGCGCGACGATTATCCACAGGAGCTCTGGGGCCGTTGCGCCAGTCGCCTGGAGGTCGCAGTGCAGTGGATGGACGAAGCGGCGGTCTCGACCATTCACGGCTGGTGCCAGCGCATGCTGCGCGAGCATGCCTTCGACAGCGGCAGCCTGTTCACCCAGAGCCTGGAGACCGATCACAGCGAGCTGCTCGGCCAGGTCATGCGCGATTACTGGCGGCGCTTCTGCTACGGCATGCAGGGCGAAGCGCTGGCCTGGGTGCGCAGCCATTGGGTGAGCCCGGACGCGTTGCTACCGCGCATCCGCCCGTTGTTCGGCCGCGTCAGCAGGGAAGAAGACGGTGCCGATCCACAGGCGCTGATCGAATCCGCCCTGCAGCGACGCCAGGCGCAACTGGGCGCGCTCAAGGCCCCCTGGGCCCAGTGGGCCGACGAGCTGCACGAAATCTGCCGCGCGGCGGTGGCCGCCAAGCAGGCCGATGGTCGCAAGTTGCAGGCGCGTTTCTTCGACCCCTGGTTCGACAAACTGCGCGCCTGGGCGGGTGATGAGCAGGCCATGGAGCTCGACCTGGGTACCGGCTTCACCCGCCTGACGCCTGCAGGCATGGCCGAGGTCTGGAAATCGGGCGAGCCACCGGAGCATCCGGCATTGCACGCCATGGAGACACTGCGCGAAACCTTGCAGGGGCTGCCTGGCCCCGATTCGGCGGTGCTGGAACATGCTGCCGCGTGGGTGGCGGCGCGTTTCGAAGTGGAGAAGCGCCGGCGTGCCGAAATGGGCTTCGACGATATGCTGTTGCGCCTCGAGCAAGCGCTGCGTAGCGAGGCCGGCGAGCGCCTTGCCGCACTGATCCGCGAGCAGTTCCCCGTGGCCTTGATCGATGAATTCCAGGACACCGATCCGGTGCAGTACGGCATCTTCGAGCGCATCTACCGGATCGCCGAAAACCGCCCGGAAACCGGCCTGTTCATGATCGGCGACCCCAAGCAGGCGATCTACGCGTTCCGCGGCGCCGATATCTTCACCTACCTCGGTGCCCGCCGTGCTACGGCTGGGCGCCTGCACAGCCTGGACACCAACTACCGCTCCAGCCAGGCCATGGTCGAGGCGGTCAACCGCGTGTTCCTGCTGGCCGAGCAACGCCCCGAAGGCAAGGGGGCGTTCCTGTTCCGCGAGGCCAACGACAACCCGTTGCCGTTCATCGAAGTTCATGCCAAGGGCCGCAGCGAGCGCCTGCTGATCGACGGCCAGCCCTGTGCCGCCCTGCATTGCTGGCAGTTGCACAGTGACGAACCGGTTGCCAACACACTGTATCGTCAGCAACTGGCCGCCAGCTGCGCCAGCCATATCGTTGCCCTGCTCAACGGCGGCCAACGAGGTGTGACGGGGTTTGCCAATGCGCAGGGCGAAGTGCGCGGCTGTCTGCCTTCGGACATCGCCATCCTGGTGCGCGATGGCCGCGAGGCGCAGTTGGTCCGTGCCGAGCTGGCTGCCCGTGGGGTACGTAGTGTCTATCTGTCGGACAAGGATTCGGTCTTTGCCGCCCAGGAAGCCCACGACCTGCTGGCCTGGCTCAAGGCCTGCGCCGAGCCCGACGCCGAGCGCCTGCTCAAGGCCGCCCTGGCCAGCCTGACGCTGGACCTGCCGTTGCTCGAACTGGAGCGGCTTAGCCAGGACGAGCGGGTCTGGGAAGACTGGGTGATGCGTTTTCGTCTGTACCGCGACACCTGGCAGCGCCAGGGCGTGCTACCCATGCTGCGCCGCCTGCTGCATGACTTCCAGCTGCCACGCACGTTGATCGCTCGCGCCGATGGCGAACGTGTGCTGACCAACCTGCTGCACCTGGCCGAACTGCTGCAACAGGCGGCCGGCGAGCTCGATGGCGAGCAGGCCCTGATCCGTCACCTGGCCGAGCACCTGGCCAACGCCGGGCAGGCCGGTGAAGAGCAGATCCTGCGCCTGGAGAGCGACGAGCAACTGGTCAAGGTCGTGACCATCCACAAATCCAAGGGCCTGGAGTACCCGCTGGTCTATCTGCCGTTCATCTGCACCAGCAAACCGGTGGATGGCCAGCGCCTGCCATTGGCCTGGCACGACGACGATGGCCAGGTGCTGCTGACGCTCACCCCCACCGACGAGCAGATCGCACTGGCCGACGATGAGCGTCTGGCCGAAGACCTGCGCCTGCTCTATGTGGCCCTGACCCGCGCCCAACATGCCTGCTGGCTGGGTGTTGCCGACCTCAAGCGCGGCAGCCAGAAAACCTCGCAATTGCACCGCTCGGGTCTGGGTTACCTGCTGGGCGGCGGCGCCCCATTGGCGGCTTCCGTGCAGTTGGCCGACTGGCTGCAGGCACTGTGTGCCGAGGGGGCGCCCATTGTCTGTACACCGCTGCCCGAAGCTGACGAACAGTGTTATCGCGCGCCGCAGGACGGCGCTGAACACCTGCCTGCACGCAAGCCGCGCCGCGCCGCGGCAGAGCAGTGGTGGATCGCCTCCTACAGCGCCTTGCGCGTCGGCGACCAGAGTCTCGGCGCCGACAGCTCCCGGGCCCAGCAATTGCTCGACGACGAGAACGTCGATGCACAGCGACTGCGTGAAGTCCCGGCGGAAAACGGCGATATCCACCGCTTCCCTCGCGGGCCGAACCCCGGCACCTTCCTTCACGGCCTGCTCGAGTGGGCCGGGCGTGAAGGGTTTGCCGATGTGGTCAGCCAGCCTGCGTTGATCGAACGCACTGTCGGCCAACGCTGCAACCGCCGCGACTGGACCGGCTGGATCCCGACCCTGGTGCCCTGGCTGCAGCAGTTGCTGACGCAGGCCATGCCGCTGTCGTCGGATGGCCCGGTCCTGACCCTGGCGCAGCTTCAGCAGTACCAGATCGAGATGGAGTTCTGGTTCGCCAGCCATCAGGTCGACGTGCTGCGCCTCGATCAGCTCGTCGTCCGCCACACCCACGGTGGCGCCGCGCGACCGGCAGCGCTGGCGACCCAGCTCAATGGCATGTTCAAGGGCTTCATCGACCTGGCGTTCGAGCTGGACGGGCGCTACTACGTGGCCGACTACAAGTCCAACTGGCTCGGCCCCGATGGCAGCGCCTACAGTACCCTGGCCATGGAACAGGCGATCCTGGACCACCGCTACGACCTGCAGTACGTGCTCTACCTCCTGGCCCTGCATCGCCAGTTGCGCGCACGGCTGCCCGACTACGACTACGACCGCCACGTGGGCGGTGCCCTGTTCATCTTCCTGCGCGGTATCGGCAGCGCCGGCCATGGCCTGTATTTCGCCCGGCCGCCCCGTGAGCTGATCGAGCAGCTCGATGCGTTGTTTCGCGGCGCCTGTGCGCCCGAGCAGCAGGACCTGTTTGCCGGAGCCGCACCATGAGCCGCACCCTCGATGATCTGTTGCCGACACCGTTGCAGGCCGAGCACCTGGCGGCCCTTGCGCCGTTGAAACACAGCCAGGACCTGCTGGCCCTGCTCGACCGTTGGGTCGAGCGCGGCTGGTTGCGTGCGCTGGACCGGGCATTCGTCAGCTTCCTCGAGGAGCGTGAGGCGGGCAGCGATCCCTTGCTGTTGCTGGCTGCGGCGCTGGCCAGTCACCAGTTGGGGCATGGGCATGTCTGCCTCGACCTTGAGCAGACCCTGGCCGAGCCCGATTTCGCCTTGTCGCTGCCGCCAGAGGGCGATGCACTGGCGGGGCCGTTGCTGTTGCCGTCGCAGTTGCTCGCCACGCTCGAACCGAGCACCTGGCGCCAGCGCATCGCGGCTAGTCGGCTGGTGGCGTTGGGCGATGCCGAGGGCCAGGACGCGCGGCCTCTGGTACTCAGCGGTCAGCGTCTGTACCTGCGCCGTTACTGGAGCTATGAACGGCGCATCGACCGGTCGCTGCAGCAACGCATCGTGGCGGACGAGTCGATTCCCGCCGACCTGCCCGTGCGCCTGGAGCAGTTGTTCGAGGACGGCGCCCCGGCAGGTCAGGTGGACTGGCAGAAGCTCGCCTGTGCCTTGGCGACGCGTGCCGCGTTCAGCATCATCACCGGTGGTCCGGGCACCGGCAAGACCACCACGGTCGTACGCTTGCTGGCCTTGCTCCAAGGGCCGGCGGTGGAGCAGGGCAGGCCCTTGCGAATCCGCCTGGCGGCACCCACCGGCAAGGCTGCTGCGCGCCTGACCGAATCCATCGGCCAACAGGTCGAGCGTTTGCGGGTCAGCGCCGAGGTGCGGGCGCAGATTCCTACCGAAGTGAGCACGGTACACCGCCTGCTGGGCAGTCGCCCCGGTTCGCGGCATTTTCGGCATCACGCCGGTAACCCACTGCCGCTGGACGTGCTGGTGGTCGATGAAGCGTCGATGATCGATCTGGAAATGATGGCCAACCTGCTTGATGCCTTGCCAGCGCAGGCTCGCCTGGTGCTGCTGGGCGACAAGGACCAGTTGGCCTCGGTGGAGGCCGGCGCGGTGCTCGGCGACCTGTGTCGGTATGCCGAAGAAGGGCGTTACACGCCCGCCACCCAGGCCTGGCTCGAGCAGGTCGGCGGCCAATCGCTGCAGGGCAGCGGTCTGCAGCCAGGTGATGCGCACCAGCATGCGCTGGCCCAGCAGGTGGTGATGTTGCGTTACTCCCGGCGTTTCGGCGAAGGCAGTGGCATTGGCCAGTTGGCGCGCCTGGTCAACCTGCAGCAGGCCCGCCAGGCGCGGGATCTGCTGAGCATGCCGCCTGAGGATGTGTTCGGCCTGTCCCTGCGCGGCGAGCATGACCGCGCCTTCGATCGCTTGCTGCTGGATGGCCTGGGTCGCGGTGAAGACGGCCCGCAGGGGTATCGCCGCTATCTGCGCAGTATCGGTCGCCATCGGCCGGCGCCAGGCACCCCCGCCGATGCCCCGACGTGGGAGCAATGGGCTGCCCTGGTGCTCAACAGCTTCGAAAGCTTCCAGCTGCTGTGCGCGGTGCGCAAAGGGCCCTGGGGGGTGGAAGGGCTGAACGAGCGTGTGGCGCGGGTGCTGCACAACGCTGGGCTGATCGACACCCGCCAGCCCTGGTACGAGGGCCGTCCGGTGCTGGTCACCCGCAATGACTACGGCCTCGGCCTGATGAACGGTGATATCGGCATCGCCCTGCGCCTGCCCGACGAGAATGGCGAGCCATTGCTGAGGGTCGCCTTCCCGCGCAACGACGGCTCGGGCGGGGTGCGCTTCGTGTTGCCCAGTCGGCTCAATGAAGTGGAAACGGTGTTCGCCATGACCGTACACAAATCCCAGGGCTCGGAGTTCAGCCATACCGCGCTGGTGTTGCCCGATGCGCTCAATCCCGTGCTGACCAAGGAGCTGGTGTACACCGGCATCACCCGTGCCAAGCACTGCTTCAGCCTGGTGGAACCACGGGCGGGCATCTTTGAGGATGCTGTCGAGCGCAAGGTGCGTCGGATTTCTGGCCTAATGCTCGACCAAGGGTGACATTCGTCAATACCTTGGCACTGCGGCCTTATGCTATCGTGCGGGTTATCTGAATCTAATTTGAGAGATTTCCCACATGACAGTGGTTGTCTCGCCCAGGGGGCGAGTGACGGGCTGTGTGCTTTCGCTAGTGATTGCCGCCCTGTCGCTGTTCGCCTCACCTGCCTGGGCGGACCTCCCTGCCACTGCAGCCCAGGTGCAGCAACGCGCCAAAGCGGTGACCCAGGTCGTGCTGGGTATCTTCAGCTATGCCCGCTGGCCTGCTGATCCTTCGCCGCTGCGCCTGTGCCTGGTCGGCCCCACCGAATATGCCGACGACCTGATCAAGGGCAATGTGCAGAATGCCGGCCAGCCCCTGCAGGTGCGTCGCCTGCTCGTCGACGATTCGGGCGTTTCCGGCGCCTGCGACGCGGTGTACATCGGCAAGCTCGACGCCGGACAGCGTGACCGCCTGTTCCAGGCTCTGGTCGGGCATCCGGTCCTGAGTATCAGCGAGGCCGATGACCCGTGCACCGTCGGCAGCCTGTTCTGCCTGCACGTCGATGACGAACAGGTCAGCTTCGATGTGAACCTCGACTCGGTGGCGCGCAGTGGCGTGCGCATCCACCCCAGCGTGCTGCAATTGTCGCGGCGCAGGGCGGCGCAACCATGAAACTTACCGGCAGCCGCAGGAAGCGGCCGACCTTGCGGTCAGTGCTGGGGCGAGGGCACCTGGGTGTCGCGCTGATCGCCGTCGGACTCGTGGGCGTGTCCCTGACCGTGCTCGGGGTAGCGGCATTGCGCGTCTATGCCAATCACAACCTGCACCTGATCGCCCGCTCGATCAGTTATACCGTGGAGGCGGCGGTGGTGTTCGACGACAGCGGGGCGGCCAGTGAAGCCCTGGCGGTGATTGCCGCCACCGAAGAAGTGGCAGATGCCAAGGTCTTCGACAGCCAGGGGGAGCTGCTGGCGCACTGGCAACGCGATGACTCGGGCTTGCTGGCACCACTGCAGCGCCAGGTGGCCAAGGCCTTGCTGGGCGAGGCCATCCACCTGCCGATCGTCCGTCAGCAGCGCACGGTCGGACACATCGAGCTGCTGGGCCAGGGCGGCAGCCTGCTGCGTTTCCTGCTCAGCGGCCTGGCGGGCATCCTCTTTTGCAGCTTGCTCAGCGCCGCAGTCGCCATCCACCTGTCGCGCCGGCTGTTCGGCGATATCGTTCGTCCTCTGCGGGGCCTGGCCAGCGTCGCCCATGCGGCGCGGCGCGAGCGCAGCTTCGACCGGCGCGTGCCCGAGGCTCGGATTGCCGAGCTCAATGAGCTGGGCAACGACTTCAACGCGCTGCTCGACGAGCTGGAGGTCTGGCAGAGCCACTTGCAGAGCGAGAATGAGACCCTCGCGCACCAGGCCAGCCATGACAGCCTCACCGGCCTGCCCAATCGCGCCTTCTTCGAAGGGCGCCTCAACCGTTGCCTGCGCAACGCCGCCCGGCAGCAGGACCATTTGGCGCTGCTATTCCTCGACAGTGACCACTTCAAGCAAATCAACGACAACCTTGGCCATGCCGTTGGCGACGAGGTGCTGATCAATATCGCCAGCCGCGTGCGTGCGCAGTTGCGCGAGCACGACCTGGTGGCGCGCCTTGGCGGTGATGAATTCGCGGTGCTGCTGACCCCCCTTCATTCGCGCGAGGATGCCCAGCGCATCGCCGAGAAGATCGTTGCCAGCATGAAGCTGCCGATCCTGCTGGACGATGGCCAGCGCGTCAGCACCTCGCTGAGTGTCGGCATCGCCTATTACCCAGACGATGGCCAGGATTCGGCCAGTCTGCTCAATGCCGCCGATGCGGCGATGTACCAGGCCAAGCGCAATCGGCGCGGCCATTGGCAAGTGGCCCAGACGGAACGCTGAGCCACGGGATATGAATAACAGGAGCTGAACCGTGAAACACCGCTTTTCCCGACTGCGTTTTCCCTTGCTGGCCTTGTTGCTGGCGGTGTTGGCCTTGACCGGCTGCCAGACCGTGCCGCCCAGCGGGCTGAGCCCTGAACAGATCGCCGTGCTCAAGCGCGAAGGGTTTACCCCAAGCGACGAGGGCTGGGCGTTCGACCTGTCGGGCAAGGTACTGTTCGGCAGTGACCTGGACGGACTCAACGGCCAGAGCCAGGCGATTGTCGAGCGGATCGGCAAGGCGTTGCTGTCGGTGGGTATCGAGCATGTCCGCGTCGATGGCCATGCCGATGCCTCGGGCAAGGCGGCCTATAACCAGCAGCTCTCGGAGCGCCGGGCCCAGAGTGTGGCCAAGGCGTTGATCAACGTCGGCATGCAGCCGCGCAACATCGAGACGCGCGGGTTGGGCAGCAGTCAGCCGGTGGCGGACAACCGCACCAGTGCCGGACGTACCGAGAATCGGCGGGTGTCGATCGTGGTGGCGTCGAACTGAGCAATCAGCGGCACCGGCGTTGCCGGTGCCATCCGCCTCAATCCTGCGCGAACACCATCTCCCGTGTCTGCCCCATCAACAGCGGCGCATTCGCCTCGGTCACATCGCGGATGTAATCCCACAGCAGGGTGATCCGCTTCAACTTGCGCAGGTCCTCCCGGCAGTACATCCAGAACTGCCGCGTCACCTCCACCTCCTGAGGTAGCACCGTCACCAGCCGTTCGTCCTGCGCCGCCAGGAAGCACGGCAGGATCGCCAGCCCGCGCCCCTGCAGGGCAGCGGTGTACTGGGCGATCACGCTGGTGCTGCGCAGGTGGGCGCTGGCGTTGGGGATGAGGTTGGCCAGGTACAGCAGCTCGGAACTGAATGCCAAGTCGTCCACGTAGCTGATGAACGGATGGCGCACCAGGTCGGCGACCTGGCGGATCGGTTCGTGGTGGTCGAGGTACTCACGGGTCGCATAGAGGCGCAGGCGGTAGTCGCACAGCTTGCAGCACACGTAGGGCCCATGCTCGGGGCGCTCCAGGGCGATGACGATGTCAGCTTCGCGCTTGGACAGGCTGATGAAGTGCGGCAGCGGCAGAATGTCTACCGAGATCGCCGGCCAGGTGTCGACGAAGCGGCTCAACTGAGGGGTGACGAAGAAGCTGCCGAAGCCCTCGGTGCACCCCATGCGTATGTGCCCCGACAGCGCAACGCCCGAGCCCGACACCTGCTCGCAGGCCATGTGCAGGGTGCTTTCGATCGACTCGGCATAGCCCAGCAGGCGCTGGCCTTCGGCGGTGAGTACGAAACCGTTGGTTCGCGATTTCTCGAACAGCAAGGTACCCATCGCCCCTTCCAGCGAGCTGATGCGCCGCGACACCGTGGTGTAGTCCACGGCCAGGCGTTTGGCTGCACTGCTGGCCTTGCGGGTGCGCGCTACCTCAAGAAAGAACTTGAGGTCGTCCCAGTTCAGCGCGCTGAGGGAGGTCAGGTCTTTTTGCATGTTGATCCGGTTTTTTTGTGCATTCTTGTTGGATGTTTGCACATCTATACTCGAACTCAGCCCCTGCACGCCACCCCGTTCGCTGCGGCGTAGGCGTCTTCGTTCCGACAATAATTCCAAGGAGAGCGCAGATGAACGCACCCCACACGCCCCACACCCAGGTCGAGCAGGTCAAGCTGCTGATCGACGGCCAATGGGTCGAGTCCAAGACCACCGAATGGCGCGACATCGTCAACCCGGCCACCCAGCAGGTACTGGCGCGCGTTCCCTTCGCCACCCCCGAGGAAGTCGCCGCGGCAGTCGCTGCTGGCGAACGAGCCTTCAAGACCTGGCGTGACACCCCGATCGGTGCGCGCATGCGCATCATGCTCAAGTTGCAGGCGTTGATCCGCGAGCACAGCAAGCGCATCGCCGCGACCCTGAGCGCCGAGCAAGGCAAGACCCTGGCCGACGCAGAAGGCGATATCTTCCGTGGCCTGGAAGTGGTCGAGCATGCGGCGTCCATCGGCACCCTGCAGATGGGCGAGTTCGCCGAGAACGTCGCCGGTGGCGTCGACACCTACACCCTGCGCCAGCCCATCGGCGTGTGCGCCGGCATCACCCCGTTCAACTTCCCGGCGATGATCCCGCTGTGGATGTTCCCGATGGCCATCGTCTGTGGCAACACCTTCGTCCTCAAGCCCTCCGAGCAGGACCCGCTGTCGACCATGATGCTGGTCGAGCTGGCGCTCGAAGCCGGCGTGCCGGCCGGTGTGCTCAACGTGGTGCACGGCGGCAAGCAGGTGGTCGATGCGATCTGCACCCACCCGGACATCAAGGCGATCTCCTTCGTCGGCTCCACCGAGGTGGGCACCCATGTCTACAACCTGGGCAGCCAGCACGGCAAGCGCGTGCAGTCGATGATGGGCGCCAAGAACCACGCCGTGGTGCTGCCTGACGCCAACCGCACCCAGACCATCAATGCGTTGGTCGGCGCGGCCTTCGGTGCGGCAGGCCAGCGTTGCATGGCCACGTCGGTGGCGGTGCTGGTGGGCAAGGCGCGTGAATGGCTGCCGGATATCAAGGCGGCGGCAAGCAAGCTCAAGGTCAATGCCGGTAGCGAGCCGGGCACCGATGTCGGGCCGGTGGTTTCCAAGCGCGCCAAGGAGCGTGTGCTGGGGCTGATCGAAAGCGGCATCAAGGAAGGCGCCAAGCTCGAGCTGGACGGCCGCGACGTGAAGGTGCCGGGGTACGAGCAGGGCAATTTCGTCGGCCCGACCCTGTTCTCCGGGGTGAAGACCGACATGCAGATCTACACCCAGGAAATCTTCGGGCCGGTGCTGGTCACCCTCGAGGTCGATACCCTCGACGAGGCCATCGCCCTGGTCAACGCCAACCCGTTCGGCAATGGCACCGGCCTGTTCACCCAGAGCGGCGCGGCAGCGCGCAAGTTCCAGAGCGAGATCGACATCGGTCAGGTCGGCATCAACATCCCGATTCCGGTGCCGGTGCCGTTCTTCAGCTTCACCGGTTCGCGCGGCTCCAAGCTCGGCGACCTCGGCCCGTACGGCAAGCAGGTGGTGCAGTTCTACACTCAGACCAAGACCGTCACCGCCCGCTGGTTCGACGACGACAGCGTCAATGACGGTGTGAACACCACCATCAGCCTGCGCTAAGGAGACTGCCATGCGCATTGCATTCATCGGTCTGGGCAACATGGGTGCGCCCATGGCCCGCAACCTGATCAAGGCCGGGCATCAGCTCAACCTGTTCGACCTGAACAAGACCGTGCTGGCCGAGCTTGCCGAACTGGGCGGGCAGATCAGCACCTCGCCCAAGGATGCCGCCGCCAACAGCGAGCTGGTGATCACCATGCTGCCGGCTGCGGCCCATGTGCGCGGCGTGTACCTGAACGAGGACGGCGTGCTTGCCGGCATTCGCCCCGGCACGCCGGCGGTGGACTGCAGCACCATCGACCCGCAGACCGCCCGCGACGTGTCCAAGGCCGCGGCGGCCAAGGGCATCGACCTGGGTGATGCGCCAGTGTCCGGTGGCACCGGCGGCGCGGCGGCCGGCACCCTGACCTTCATGGTCGGCGCCAGCCCCGAACTGTTCGCCACGCTCAAGCCGGTGCTCGAACAGATGGGGCGCAACATCGTGCACTGCGGTGAGGTCGGCACTGGCCAGATCGCCAAGATCTGCAACAACCTGCTGCTGGGCATCTCGATGATCGGCGTGTCCGAGGCGATGGCCCTGGGCAACGCGCTGGGGATCGACACCCAGGTGCTGGCCGGCATCATCAACAGCTCGACGGGCCGTTGCTGGAGTTCGGATACCTACAACCCCTGGCCGGGCGTGATCGAGACTGCCCCGGCATCGCGCGGTTACACCGGTGGTTTCGGTGCGGAACTGATGCTCAAGGACCTGGGCCTGGCGACCGAGGCCGCGCGCCAGGCGCACCAGCCGGTGATCCTCGGCGCTGTGGCGCAGCAGCTGTACCAGGCCATGAGCTTGCGAGGCGAGGGCGGCAAGGATTTCTCGGCGATCGTCGAGGGGTATCGCAAGAAGGATTGATACGCGAGTGGGCTTGATCGCGGGCTGGATGGCTTTTCCCCTGTAACTGCGCACCAGGGGGAGGGCGCCGGTTCCGCGATTTTTTTTGCCCGCTGCACGCGGCTCAGTCGGGTAGCAGGCGATCGCGGCTGTTGGACAAGTGCAGGCAGATCGCCGCCCTGGCCGCTTCCGGGTCCTGTCGGCGGATGGCGTTGAGAATCGCCTCGTGTTCCAGGTTGGCCAGATAAGCATGCCCCGCCAGGTTGGCCCCGGCACGCTCGGCCTGGGCCATGCGCTTGCGCGGGATCAGGCCATCACCCAGTTGCGCCATCATCTCGCTGAAATACAGGTTGCCGGTGGCCTCGGCAATCAGCAGGTGGAAGCGCCGGTCGGCTTCGATGCAGCTGTCACCGGCGGCGGCCAGGTCCTGGTAGTCGTCCAGGGCCTGGCGCATCTGCGCCAGTTGTCGGTCGTTGCGGCGCAGGGCCGCCAGCGCGGCGGCCTGGCCCTCCAGGCCGATGCGCAGCTCCAGCAGGTCGCGCACGCTGGCCGCGTTCTCGGGGCCTACGCGCAGGCCGGAACGGGCCTGGCGTTCGATGACGAACGTACCGATCCCGTGACGTGCCTGCACCAGGCCCGCAGCCTGCAGCTTCGACAGCGCCTCGCGGACCACGGTGCGGCTGACGCCATACTCGCGCACCAAGGTGTTCTCCGAGGGCAGCTTGTCGCCCGGCTTGAAAGTGCCCAGCAGCAATTGCTGGGTGAGGCTCGAGACCAGGTCGTGGGCGCGGCTGTGGGTGCGGGGCATGGCGTGGGCTCGAAGTAATACCTGTGGAAGCGGCGGCTCGCCGCTGCGACGTGTTCAGCGAAAGGACTCGGCTGAACGCCCTCACATTACTTGTATGACAAGTTATCCACAAAGATTTTTTTCATCCTGATATTCACCCTCCCATTGCCTTGGATAATCGACCTGATAAAAGCATTTAGCCGATTTTTACCCAGTTAAACGCTTGTATTTTGCTTTTTTCGCTCAATTTTCAACTTGTCGTACAACTCCGTCGGGAATATGCTCATTTCCACCTGGATGTCAGACAACTGCCTCGTCTACCACCAGCACCCTCAATAAAAACAATGACTGGGAGATATCCCGTGAACGACACCCCCCCTGCGTCTGCCTTGCCCGGCGGCGATGCGCTGGCCAGCGCCGTGGCCAAGGTCAAGCGCCATGTCCTGCCGCTGTTCGTCATCATGTTCGTGGTCAACTACCTGGACCGCGTCAATATCGGCTTCGTCCGCCCGCACCTTGAAAGCGACCTGGGCATCAGCGCCGCCGCCTATGGTTTCGGTGCCGGTCTGTTCTTCATCGGCTATGCGTTGTTCGAGGTGCCGTCGAACATGCTGCTGCAACGGGTCGGTGCGCGTCTGTGGCTGACCCGCATCATGTTCACCTGGGGCCTGGTCGCCACCGCCATGGCCTTCGTGCAGAACGAAACCCAGTTCTACGTGCTGCGTTTTCTGCTCGGGGTCGCCGAAGCCGGCTTCTTCCCCGGAGTGATCTACTACTTCACCCGCTGGCTGCCCGCCGCTGAACGTGGCAAGGCGATTGCCATCTTTCTCAGCGGCTCGGCCCTGGCCTCGCTGATCTCAGGTCCGTTGGCCGGCGCGCTGATGCAGATCCAGGGCATGGGCCTGCACGGCTGGCAATGGATGCTGTTCATCGAGGGCATGGCCTCGGTGATCCTGTGCTTCTTCGTGTTCTTCTGGCTCGACTCCCGCCCGCAGGATGCCAAGTGGCTGAGCCAGGCCGAGCAGCATGCGCTGGTCGAAGCCATCGACCGCGAGCAGCGCGAGCGAGAGGCGGGCGGGGTGATCAAGACCTCGGCCTGGCGCCTGCTCAAGGACCGCCAGATCCTGCTGTTCTGCCTGATCTACTTCTGCATCCAGTTGACCATCTACGCCGCGACCTTCTGGCTGCCGAGCATCATCAAGCGCATGGGCGAGCTGAGCGACCTGCAGGTCGGCTTCTTCAACTCGATCCCCTGGCTGATCTCGATCCTGGCGATGTACGCGTTCGCCGCCGGGGCCGCACGCTGGAGATTCCAGCAGGCCTGGGTCGCCGCCGCGCTGGTGGTGGCCGCCATCGGCATGTTCATGTCGACCACGGGCGGGCCGGTGTTCGCCTTCGTTTCGGTGTGCTTCGCCGCCATCGGCTTCAAGGCCGCCTCGTCGCTGTTCTGGCCGATTCCGCAGGGGTACCTGGATGCGCGCATCGCTGCGGCGGTGATCGCACTGATCAACTCGGTGGGCAACCTCGGCGGCTTCGTTGCGCCCACCACCTTCGGCTTGCTCGAGCAGCAGACCGGCTCGATCCAGGGCGGGCTGTATGGCCTGGCGGTGACCTCGGTGCTGGCCGCCATCGCCGTGTTCTTCGTCCGCACCCGTGTCAAGGGTGCCCCTGTCCCTGACCTCAAGGCCTCATCGGCCCTGGGCCAATCCCATTGAACGCCTGCCAGACAAGGACAATGACCATGCAGACGACGCCTCACTCCTCGACCCCGGTCGTCACCGACCTGCGCGTGATCCCGGTGGCCGGCCACGACAGCATGCTGCTCAACCTGAGCGGCGCGCACGGCCCGTTTTTCACCCGCAACATCGTGGTACTGCGCGACAGCGCCGGCAACACGGGCCTGGGCGAAGTGCCTGGCGGCGAGAACATCCGCCAGACCCTCGAAGACAGCCGCAGCCTGGTGGTCGGCCAGCCGATCGGCCATTACCAGCGCGTGCTCAATGCCATGCGCCAGACCTTCGCCAACCGCGATGCTGGCGGGCGCGGGCTGCAGACCTTCGACCTGCGTATCACCGTGCATGCAGTGACCGCCATCGAGTCGGCCCTGCTCGACCTGCTCGGCCAGCACCTGAACGTGCCGATGGCAGCGCTGCTGGGTGAAGGCCAGCAGCGCGAGTCGGTGAAGATGCTCGGCTACCTGTTCTACATCGGCGACCGTACCCGCACCGATCTGGCCTACCGCAACGAAGCCGAGGCCGATGACGACTGGCTACGTTTGCGCCACGAGCAAGCCCTGACGCCAGAGGCGGTGGTGCGCCTGGCCGAGGCCGCCAAGGCCCGCTACGGCTTCAACGACTTCAAGCTCAAGGGGGGTGTGCTGCGTGGCGAGGAGGAGATGGAGGCTGTCACTGCGCTGGCCGAGCGTTTCCCCGAAGCGCGCATCACCCTCGACCCCAACGGTGCCTGGTCGTTGAAGGAGGCCATTGCCCTGTGCCGCGACAAGCACGATGTGCTGGCCTACGCCGAGGATCCCTGCGGCGCGGAGAATGGTTATTCCGGCCGCGAGGTGATGGCTGAGTTCCGCCGCGCCACCGGCCTGCCCACCGCCACCAACATGATCGCCACCGACTGGCGGCAGATGGGTCACGCGATCCAGTTGCAGTCGGTGGACATCCCGTTGGCCGACCCGCATTTCTGGACCTTGCAGGGCTCGGTGCGGGTGGCGCAGATGTGCCATGACTGGGGCCTGACCTGGGGTTCGCACTCCAACAACCACTTCGATATTTCCCTGGCCATGTTCACCCAGGCGGCGGCTGCTGCGCCGGGCGAGATCACCGCCATCGACACCCACTGGATCTGGCAGGACGGCCAGCGTCTGACCCGCGAGCCGCTGCGTATCGTCGACGGCCATGTACGGGTGCCGACGCGGCCGGGGTTGGGCGTCGAATTGGATGAAGACCAACTGATGAAGGCCCATGAGCGCTACCGAAACATGGGCCTGGGCGCCCGGGATGACAGCGTGGCGATGCAGTTCCTGGTGCCGGGGTGGACCTTCGACAACAAACGGCCTTGCCTGGTGCGTTGAGGCGATTGACCCGCCTGTGTGCAGGCTTGCCCGTGAAAAGGATCGCGCAGTGATTGGGGCCAGCAAACCGCTGCCAATCACCGCGCCACAGCGCCCTTTACGTAGACGTTATCCCCCGCTCGAACAGCACCACCGCCGCCCGCACCTTGCGCCCACCGAACAGGCTCATGCGCTGGAACTCGCCATGGCTCACCGGCAGGTGCTGGCAGTCCAGCGCCAACCGGTGGCGGCCGTGGTCGGTATCCGGATCGTGCAAATAGACGAAGTCGGCATTGCAGCCAGTCACCAGCACCCAGTGCGGCGCCTTGCTGCCGGTCAGGCGGTAGTTGCTGATCAGTACCAGTGCCAGGCCGCCCTTGGCCAGCAGTGGTGGCAGGTCGAGCGGGCCGTGGCCGAGCTGCACGTCGGTGTCCTGCAATTGTGTGCAGAAATCCTCGTGCACCAGGCGCATCACCTCTTTCTTGTTGGCCTGGCGCACGCCATCGAGAAACAGCGGGCCGTCGCTGCTCAGTTGCAGACGCACGCGAAAACCACGGCGCCAGGCGGCCAGGGCCAGGCCGTGAGGGCTGCAACCGCCGTGGCCTGAGGTCATGAACACGGTGGTTGCCTCACGCCACAGCCGCACCTCTTCCTGGCGTGTCGGTTGCAACTGCGGGCGCAGCGCGGCCATGGCCATCAACAGGCACGCCGGGCCACAGGTGAAGTCGGTGGTCTGCGCGTAATAGGGCACCTTGCGTGCCTCACTGGCCGGGCGTTGTAGGATGCGCTTCTCGTAACGCAGGGCGCTGACGTGGTCCTCATAGTAGTCCTCGACCTGGGCGAAGCGTCGGTAGCCGTGGCGTTCGTACAGTGCGATGGCGCGCGGGTTGTCGACGCGCACCTCCAGGCGCAGGTAGGCGCGATCGTGCTCCAGTGCGCAGCGCTCGGTACGTTCCAGCAGTCGCGCACCAAGCCCTTCACCGCGCGCCGCTGGGGCGATGGCGATGGAGTACAGCCGCGCCAGCGAGGTGTTGCGATGGAACAGCAGCAGCGCGTAGCCCATCAATTGCCCATCGCGCTGTGCCACCAGCAAGCTGGCGTTGGCGTGGGCAATCATCCAGCGCAGGCTGCGGGCATTGAGCCGGTCCGAGACGAAGCACTGGTTCTCGAGGGCCAGCAAGGCCGGCAGGTCTTCAAGTGTTGCCAGGCGAAATTCGATTTGCATGGGGCCGCCGTAAAAGTTGCGTAATGAAACGAGACATTCGAAAAACATCGTGCTTAATAGAAGCGTGTGTCCCAAACACAGGGCTTCAGGCAATGTCTTCGTTTCAAGAAACTTTATCGACCGGCTCCGAGGAAAGTGCGTTATCCGGCGTGCACGCTGCGAGTTATCCGCCGACGGGCACCCGCAAGTCAAGTCAATTGATGATTATCGTGGAGCGCCGTGAAGACTGGGCTTCGTACCTTCCAAGCGAAGATATGATGACCGCTCAGGAATACCTCGAACAATCGCCAGATCCTTCGCCGGGTCAACGTGTGCAAGTTATAAACTTGTGCCGAAACTATAAGTATCTGGGTCACGGTTATTATTGTTCTTTATTAGCCGAGGCCCGGGGTCATCATGTCATTCCGTCTGTAAAAAGTATCAGCGAACTGACGCGCAAGTCGTTATATGGGTTGGCGCTGGATGAGATGGCAGGGCGCCTGGAAAGTGCGTTGGTCAATCACCCTTATGGCGAAACCGAAGGTTTCACCTTGAGCCTGTATTTCGGTCGAACCGATCTGGAACCGCTGCAGGACATCGCCCGGCAGTTGTTCGAGGCGTTTCCCTGCCCGATCCTGCTGGTGGAGTTTCGCAAGACCACTTCCTGGCACATCGCCGGGGTCAAGGCCGGGGCGTTGCACAAGTTGCGGGAAAACCAGCAGGACCAGTTCGCCAACGCCCTGGACGGTTTCAGCCGCAGGATCTGGCGCCAGCCACGCTCACGGCGGATGGCGCGCTACGACCTCGCCATCCTGCATGACCCCGACGAGGCCCTGCCACCGTCCAATGCCAAGGCGCTGGAGCAGTTCGTCAAGGCCGGCCACCGCTTGGGTATCGATGTCGAGTTGATCGAGCGCAAGGACTACGCCCGCCTGGCCGAATACGACGCCTTGCTGATCCGTGAGACCACCAGCGTCGACAATCACACCTACCGTTTCGCCAAGAAGGCCGAAAGCGAAGGGCTGGTGGTGATGGACGATCCGGCATCGATCCTGCGTTGCACCAACAAGGTCTACCTGACCGACCTGCTGCGCAGCAACCGCCTGGCCATGCCGGCCAGCGAGATTCTCTACCGCGACAACCCGCAGGACCTGGAGCGGGTCGGCGAGCGCCTCGGTTTCCCATTGGTGCTGAAGATTCCTGACGGTTGTTTTTCCCGAGGGGTGATCAAGGTCAAGGACCAGGCCGAGCTGCTCGAGGCGACCAGCGAGCTGTTCGAACACTCGGTGCTGCTGCTGGCCCAGGAGTACCTCTATACCGAATACGACTGGCGCATCGGCGTGCTCAACCGCAAGCCGATCTTTGCCTGCCAGTACTTCATGTCCAAGGGCCACTGGCAGATCTTCAACCACCAGGCCAAGCGCGACGAGGTCAACGGCGAATGCCGCACCCTGGCCGTGCACGAAGCGCCACGGGCGGTGGTGGAGTTGGCGGTCAAGGCCGCCAACCTGATCGGTGACGGGCTGTACGGGGTGGACCTCAAGCAGGTGGGCGAGCGCGTGGTGGTCATCGAGGTCAACGACAACCCCAACCTGGATGCCGGCATCGAAGACGCCTACCTGCACGAAGATCTCTACACCCTGGTACTCGAAGAGTTCATCCGCCGCCTGGAGCAGAAGCGCCGCGGCCAGGCCTGGTAACGAGGATTGAGCATGATCACCTGCTATACCCTGGCCCACGGCCAGCTGCGCGAAGGTGACGGGCTGGACAGCGAGGTGCTGCTGTTCGTCGACCCCGACAGCGCCGAGCGCGAACTGCTGCAGGCATGGTTCCACCTGGATGCCCACGCCCTGGCCTCGGCGCTGGACCCGGACGAGGTGTCGCGCATCGAGGCGCATCGCGACGGCCTGTTCCTGATCTGGAAGCGCCCACAGAACTACTCCGGTGGTGACAGCTTCGCCTTTCAGGTGTCCTCCTTCGGCCTGTTGCTGGATGACCGTCGCCTGGTACTGATCGCCCCGGACAGCTCGCCGCTGGACGGCCTGGGCAATCGCCATGCGCTTGAGCGCCCGCTGGATGTGCTGCTGGGCATCCTGCTCGACAACCTGCACCACTACCTTGGCCACCTGAAGGTGATCAAGCTGGTTGGGCGCGAGTTGCAGCAGCGCTTCGAGCAGTCGCTGGAAAACCGTCACCTGATGCAGATGTTCAACCTCAGCGAGAGCCTGATCCACTACATCAACGCCATCCACAGCAACGGCGCAGTGCTTGCCCGCCTGCGCAGCCACGGTGAGAAGCAGCATTTCGACGCCGCGGCGCTGGCGCTGATCGACGACCTGGTCATCGAGAACACCCAGTGCCACAAACAGGCCGAGATCTACTCGATGGTGTTCGCCGGGCTGATGGACGCGCGCGGCAACCTGGCCAACAACGCGATGAACGAAACCTTGCGCAAGCTCACCCTGATCAACGTGGTGTTCCTGCCGCTGAACCTGATCGCCAGCATCGGCGGGATGTCCGAGTTCAGCATGATGACGGCCGGGGTGCCGTGGTGGGCGTCCTATTCGTTGCTGGTGCTGGCGATGATGCTGCTGGGGGCGGGAATGGTACTGGGGCTCAAGCGCATGGCGCGGAGGATGGCATGAGCAATCTGCAGATAGGGCTGTGCGTGGTGTCGGCAATCGTGATCTTCGCGGTGGTGAACTACTACTGGGATCACCGTCGCGACCAGTAGCAACTGTCTTGCTCGAGATCTGAAGGTCCAGCCCAATTCCTGTGGGAGCGGGCTTGCCCGCGAAAAAACCTTCGCGGTGGATAGCATCGATTTGACCCGCCTTCGCAAGTCCCGGTGTCGTGATCGAACACCTTCATGGCGCGCTGGAACAATTTGCCCTGCACCCGCGCTGTTTGAATGAAGCCGATCTCGACGCCGCCGCTCGCCCAACCCGTGAACAACGTCAATAAAATCACTTGAGCCGCGTGCAACTCATTGTCCAGAAAGGAGATAGTTTTCGCCTACGCCTGCCCGTCCTTCCTTGTGTCAGCAAAAAGAGAACAAGATCAATGAACACCGTGGGAACTGATGGCAACCTTGCACAAGGTTTCAAGCCACGTCATGTAACGATGTTGTCCATCGCCGGCATCATCGGTGCAGGACTTTTCGTCGGCTCCGGACACGCCATCGCGGCTGCCGGGCCTGCCACCATCCTCTCCTATTTCGTCGCCGGCACGCTGGTCGTGCTGGTCATGCGCATGCTCGGCGAAATGGCCGTCGCCCATCCCGATACCGGATCGTTTTCCACCTACGCCGACCAGGCCATCGGCCGTTGGGCCGGCTACACCATCGGCTGGTTGTACTGGTGGTTCTGGGTGCTGGTCATTCCCATCGAAGCGTTGGCCGCAGGCCATGTGCTCAACGCCTGGTTCCCGCAGGTCGATAGTTGGATCTTTGCCCTCGCATCGGTATTGCTGCTGGCCTGCACCAACTTGTTCAGCGTGGCCAAGTACGGCGAGTTCGAGTTCTGGTTCGCGATCCTCAAAGTCACGGCGATCCTGGGTTTCATCGGCCTGGGTTTCGCCGCGCTGATGGGCTGGCTGCCCAACCGTGAAGTCAGCGGTCTGAGCACTCTGGTGAGCGAGCACGGCGGCTTCGCGCCCAACGGCTGGTCGGCGGTAATCGGCGCCTTCATCACCGTGATGTTCAGCTTCATCGGTACGGAAGCGGTGACCATCGCCGCCTCCGAATCCAGCGACCCGGCGCGCAACATCGCCAAGGCCACCCGCTCGGTGATCTGGCGGATCAGCACTTTCTACATCCTGTCGATTTTCGTGATCATCTCCGTGGTGCCGTGGAACGATCCGCAGCTTGCGGTGGTGGGCTCGTACCAGCGGGCGCTGGAGATCATGAACATCCCCAACGCATCGTTCATGGTCGACCTGGTGGTGCTGATCGCCGTGACCAGTTGCATGAACTCGTCGATCTACATCGCCTCGCGCATGATGTTCTCGCTGGCCAAGCGCGGCGACGCCCCGGCCATGCTCAAGCGCACCTCGAAGGTTGGCGTGCCGCGTGCGGCGGTGTTCGGCAGCACGCTGATCGGGGCGGCCATCGCCATCCTCAACTACTTCGCCCCCAAGGGCGTGTTCGAGTTCCTGCTCGCCAGTTCTGGCGCCATCGCCCTGTTGGTGTACCTGGTGATCGCCATCTCGCAGTTGCGCATGCGCCGGCGCCTGGAGCGCGAGAGCACGGAACTGAAGTTCCGCATGTGGTTGTTCCCCTGGCTGACCTGGGGAGTGATCGTGTTCATCAGCTGCGCGCTGGCAGTGATGATGTATACCGAGGAGCACCGCGCGGAAGTCAGCGCCACGCTGAGCCTGGCGATCCTCATCTCGTTCCTCGGCATCGTCACCACGCGCGGGCATGACCGCAAGGTAGCGGTGCGCTCGATGGGCTAGGGTCTGTCTGAAATGTGTCTGCACGAAGGCCAGACAAGGCGAAACGGGGGGAGGAAGCGGAGTGTACTGGAGTACATGAGCATTCCGAGCCCCGTTTCAACGCAGTATGGGCGAGTGCAGATACATTTCAGGCAGAGCCTAGGCTGGGCGTATGTAACGGGTTACGACGAAGGGCGCCTTTACCAGGCGCCCCTCTGTCGTTTACCACAGCGACCTCGGAGCGGTCCGACATCTTTAGGATGCACCCCTGGATAGGCTTCCTGGCTTCGAACCATGCCAGGAACCTTTCGATGAAAGACCCACAGCAACATGACCACGCAACCAACGCCACCCCCGCCAGGGAGGAGCGCTTCGATGAGGTCGTGAGCCTCATCCACTCGGCACGACAACGCTGCATGCAAGCCGTAAATACGCAGCTCATCGAGCTGTATTGGCAGGTCGGTGCCTACATCAGTCGCAAGATCGAGAATGCCGAATGGGGCGATGCCGTGGTCAGCCAACTGGCCGCCACCTGGCGCGTACCCAGCCGGGTTTGCGTGGTTTCACGCGACCGAACCTGTTCCGTATGCGCCAGTTCTTCGAGGCCTATCGTCACGACGAGGTTGTCTCACCGCTGGTGAGACAACTGCCGTGGACCCACAACATGATCATTCTCGGGCAGAGCCGACGCGTGGAGGAGCGAGAGTTCTATCTACGGATGGCCATCAAGGAGGGATGGTCCAAGCGCGAACTGGAGCGCCAGATGAAGGCCGCCCTGTTCGAGCGCAGCGTTTCCGACCCGCTCAAGGCATCAGCCTCTCTTGCCCAGGCCCACCCGCAAGCCCTCTCGGTGTTCCGTGATGCCTACCTGCTGGACTTCCTCGACCTGCCCCAGGGGTATGCCGAAGCCGATCTGCACAAGGGCTTGCTGCAGCGCTTGAAGGACTTTCTCGTGGAGCTTGGTCGCGACTTCTGCTTCGTCGGCTCGGAGTATCCACTGCAGGTCGGTGGGCGTGACTTTGCCGTGGATCTGGTGCTGTTCCATCGCGGGCTGAACTGCCTGGTCGCGGTGGAGCTGAAGGTCGGGCGCTTCGAGCCCGAGTACATGGGCAAGCTGGATTTCTATCTCGAGGCGCTGGATCGCAACGAGCGCAAGGCGCATGAAAACCCCGCCATCGGCGTACTGCTGTGCGCCAGCAAGCATGACGAGGTGGTCGAGTACGCGCTCAACCGCAGCCTGTCACCGGCCCTCGTCGCCGAGTACCAGACCTGCCTGCCGGACAAGGCGCTGTTGCAGGCCAAGCTGCAAGAGTTCTACGCCCTCGACGCACGCTGACCCTCCCCCGAAACCGGCTCGATCCCTATCTGAACGCCAGCCCAACCGTTGTAGGAACGGGCTTGCCCGCGAACACGGGCGTAGCCCGCGCCAGGCAGCGCGATGTCTTTTTCTCGGGCAGCCCGCTCCTGCAAGTGCGCCGGAGCTATCACCACTCGTCAAATAATCAATTGACGAATATCAAAATCACTATTAGCTTAACCATTAAATCGAACAATAAATATCGCACAGCGATACGTGAGGCTTGAATTGTACGATCCATTGGTTGATGCGAACCCAGGCCGGGCCCAGCCCCATGCGCCGTCCTACTGGGCCGATACCGCAGGTTCGCCGGTCGCCGACGATGGCCCGGTGCGCGGCAACGAAGACGTCGAAGTGGCGATCATCGGTGCCGGTTACACCGGCCTCAGCTGCGCGCTGCACCTGGCCCGCGAGCACGGGGTGCGGGCGGTGGTGCTGGAGGCGAATCAGACTGCCTGGGGTTGCAGCGGACGCAATGGCAGCTTCGCGCGTATTTCCGGTGGCCGCGTACCGCTGGTTGCACTGATCGAGCGCTACGGCGCCGACACCGCGCGCCAGTACTTCAACGAGATGCGCCAGGCGCTGGACACCACCCGCGGCCTGATCCGCGACGGCAACATCGACTGCGACGCGCAGCCGGATGGCGTGTACAAGGTCGCCAGCAAGGCCATTCACGTCGAGTCGCTCAAGCGCGAAATGGGCCTGTACAACGACCTGCTCGACTACCCGGCCCGCTTCGTCGAAGCCGCCGACCTGCAGGCGGTACACGCGGGTGCCGAGTCGTTCGGTGCACTGCACATGCCCGACGGTTTCAGCATGCATCCGCTGAAACTGGCCTGGGGCGTACAGCGCATGGCCCGCGAGGCTGGCGCGCGGGTGCACACCGGCTCGCCGGTGACCGCCTGGACCAGCAGCGCGCAGGGCCATCGCCTGGTCACGCCAGGTGGGGTGATCACCGCGCGCAAGGTGGTGGTCGCCACTAACGGCTACACCTCGCGCCAACTGCACCCGGCACTGACCGGGCGGATTCTGCCGGTGCATTCGCAGATCATCGTCACCCGGCCGATGAGCGCCGCCGAAAAGCAGGCCAGCCTGCCGGGTGCCGACTGCATGTTCGACACCCGCAACCTGCTGTTCTATTACCGCCGCCTGCCGGACGATCGCATTCTCTTCGGCGGTCGCAGCGCGGTGAACGGCCGCGACGCGGAAAACCCACTGCACCGCGAACGCCTGCTGGCGGCGCTGTGTCGCAAGTTCCCCGCGTTGCAGGGCATCGACGTGGATTACAACTGGGGCGGCTGGGTCGCGGTGACCAACAACTCGCTACCGCACTGCTACCCGATCCAGGGCGTGGCCAATGCCTACACCGGCGGCGGTTATGCCGGCAGTGGCGTGTCGTTCTCGCTGCAGACCGGCAAACGCCTGGCGCAGATGGCCTGCGGTGAAGCCCGGCCCACACCGGTGCCGTTCCTGCACCAGGCGCCCAAGCCGTTCCCGTTCCAATCCTTCCTGCGTGTCGGCCAGCGCATGGCCTACGCCTGGTATCGCTTCAAGGACGCCGAGCGCGCGTCCATCTAACTGGAGAGCGTCATGATCTATAGCGAGTACCTTATCGACGGTGAGCTGGTGCGCGGGCAGGGCGACGAGTCGCCGATCCTGGCCCCAGCCGACGAGCGTGTGCTGCATGTGCTGGCCGATGCCTCGCCGGCCCAGCTGGATGCTGCCGTCGATGCCGCCGAGCGTGCCTTCACCGGTTGGGCGCGCACGCCACCGCGCCAGCGCGGCTACCTGCTGCTCAAGCTGGCCGAGCGCATCGAGGCCGACGCCCAGGCGCTCGGCACCCTGGAAAGCCAGAACTGCGGCAAGCCGCTGCAAAAGGCGATTGGCCACGAAGTGCCGGCGGTCGCCGATGTGTTCCGCTTCTTCGCCGGGGCTGCGCGTTGCCTGCCGGGCAGCGCCGCCGGTGAATACGTCGCCGGCAGCACCAGCATGATCCGTCGCGACCCGCTCGGTGTGGTCGGGCTGATCGCGCCGTGGAACTACCCGCTGCTGATGGCCGCCTGGAAGCTGGCCCCGGCCCTGGCCGCTGGCAACACCGTGGTTTTCAAACCGTCCGAGCTGACGCCACTGAGCGCCCTGTACCTGGCGCGGCTGTGTGCCGAGATCTTCCCGCGCGGGGTGGTCAACATTCTCTCCGGGCGCGGTGCCACCCTCGGCGCGCAGCTCAGCGCCCATCCCAAGGTGCGCATGGTCTCGGTCACCGGTGACATCGCCACCGGGCAGGCCGTGGTCCGCGCCGCTGCAGGCAACCTCAAGCGCACCCACCTGGAGCTGGGCGGCAAGGCACCGGTGCTGGTGTTCGCCGATGCCGACATCCCGGCTGCAGTGCGCATGATGCGTACCGGGGGTTACTACAACGCCGGGCAGGACTGCACCGCAGCCTGCCGCGTGTATGTCGCCGAGTCGGTGCGCGAGCAATTCCTCGAACAACTGGCTGCCGAGGTCTCGACCCTGCACACCGGGCACCCGGAAGATCCGGCCAGCGACTTCGGCCCGCTGATCAGCCGTCGCCAGCAAGAGCGCGTGCAGGGCTTCGTCGAGCGTGCTGCGGCGCTGGCGCACAGCGAAGTGCTGGTCGGCGGCAAGGTTGTCGATGGCCCGGGTTTCTTCTTCCAGCCGACCGTCATCGCCGGTGTGCGCCAGGACGACGAGATCGTGCAGAAGGAAGTGTTCGGGCCGGTGGTGTCGGTCACGGCGTTCGACGATGAAGAGCAGGTGCTCACCTGGGCCAACGAAAGCGAATACGGCCTGTCGGCCTCGGTATGGACGCGCGATGTGAAGAAGGCCATGCGCACCGCCAGCCAACTGCAGTACGGTTGTGTCTGGGTCAACCAGCACATGACCCTGGCCACCGAGATGCCCCATGGCGGGCTGCGCCAGTCGGGCTACGGCAAGGACCTGAGCCTGTACGGTCTGGAGGATTACACCAGCGTGCGGCACATCATGATCGACATCGGCTGAGGCCGTGCAACTACACAAGAACACAACAACACAAGAACACAACAACAAGCAGGGATGACTGCAGGACTGGATGTCCAGACGTTTCGCCAACTGTCTAACTACAACAAATGCAGGGGTTGAACATGAAACGATTCGAATGGCGTGCAGGCACCGTGGCGGTATTGCTGGGGCTGTGCACCTGGCAGGCCCACGCGGCCGAAAGCGTGACCTTCGCCGGCTGGGGTGGCGCCTTGCAGGACGCCGAACGCAAGGCCTACCTGGAGCCCGCGGCGAAGAACCTGGGCATCGCCGTCAAGGAAGACAACATGGACGGCCTGGCGGCGGTACGCGCCCAGGTGATGTCCGGCAAGCCCAAGTGGGATGTGGTTGAGCTGGCCTCCAACGACTGCATGGTGGCCGAGAAGGAAGGCCTGACCGAGCCGCTGGACTTCTCGGTCATCAAGACCGAGGGCGTCGATCCCAGGTTCTACGGCAAGAACTGGATCGCCAGCCACGCCTATTCGACGGTCCTGGCCTGGAGCACCGAAGGCGGTGCCGCCAAAGCCCAGACCTGGAAAGACTTCTTCGATCCGTCCGTGAAGGGGCCGCGCGCCCTGTACCGCAACCCGTTCACCACGCTCGAAGTGGCGCTGCTGGCCGACGGCGTGGCGCCCAAGGATCTTTACCCGCTGGACGTCGAGCGCGCCTTCAAGGTGCTCGAGCGGATCAAGCCGCAGGTGGTCAACTGGTGGAGCAGCGGCACCGACTCTGCGCAGCTGCTGCGCAGCCATGAGGTGGATTTCCTGGCCATCTGGGCCTCGCGTGTCGAAGACCTGAAGAAGGCCGGCCAGCCGGTGGACTACACCTACGACAAGGCGCTGCTCGACTATGACTGCGTAGTAGTGCCCAAGGGTGCGCCGAACAAGCCCCAGGCCATGAAGCTGATCGCGCAGATCATGTCGCCGCAAAGCCAGGCCATGCTTGCCACGCTGATCCCCAATCCACCGGTCAACAGCAAGGCTTTCGACACGGGCATCATCCCGGCGGAGCTGGCCAGCAAGCTGCCCACGGCACCTGCCAACGTCGACAAGGTGGCCTTCTTCGACCCGGCCTGGTGGCAAGGTCGCCAGGCCGAACTCCAGCAACGTTTCGACCTGTTCATCCAGAACTGATCGACCTTTCCGCGCCCGCTGCAAACGGGCGCGCATCTGGAGAAAAGCACATGCACAAACACATGATCAAAGGCGCTGCGTTCAGCCTGCTGTCCAGCGCGCTGTTCGCTGCCACGGCACATGCCGACGGCGGTATCACCTTCGCCGGCTGGGGTGGCGCCCTGCAGGACGCCGAGCGCAAGGCGTACCTGGAACCTGCCGCCAAGGCGCTGAACATTGCCATCCGCGAAGACAACATGAACGGCCTGGCCGCCGTGCGCGCCCAGGTGATGTCGGGCAAGCCGAAGTGGGACCTGGTCGAGCTGGGCATCACCGACTGCGTGCAGGCCGAGAAAGAAGGGCTGTCCGAGCCGCTGGACAAAAGCGTGATCGACACCCGTGACATCGACCCGGCCGTGGTCGGCAACAACTGGATCGCCAGCCATGCCTACGCCTCGGTGGTGGCCTGGGCCAAAGACACCGGCAAGCCGGTGGCCCAGACCTGGCAGGCGTTCTTCGACCCCAACGTCAAAGGCGCACGGGCCATGTACACCAAGCCCTGGCAAACGTTGGAGGCCGCGCTGATCGGCGATGGCGTGGCCCCGGCGCAGCTGTATCCCCTGGACATCGACCGCGCGTTCAAGGCCCTGGAGCGGATCAAGCCGCAGGTCGTCAACTGGTGGAGCGCCGGTGCCGATTCGGCGCAATTGCTGCGCAGCCGCGAGGTGGACTTCCTGGCGATCTGGAACGGGCGCGTGGCCGAGGTGGCCAAGTCCGACGATGCGGTCGACTACAGTTTCGATGGCGCCATCCTCAGCTACGACTGCCTGATCGTGCCGCGCGGTGCGCAGAACAAGGACCTGGCCATGCGTGTGATCAACCAGATCATGCAGCCGACCAGCCAGGCGACGCTGGCGACCTTGATCCCCTACGCGCCGGTCAACAGCCGCGCCTACGAGATCGGCCTGATCAGCGCCGAGCAGGCCAGTCGTCTGCCGACCTCGCCGCAGAACATTGCCAAGGTGGCGAAGATCGACCCGCATTGGTGGGTGCAGAACCAGCAGGCGGTGCAGCAGCGTTTCGAGTTGTTCATCGCCCACTAGGACGAGGCGGGCCGTGCTGGCCCGCGTCATAACCCGTGTTCCGTGCCGCTTGCGGCCCCGAGTCTGACCATGTCTGAAGATACGAAGCTCTCGACCTCCATCGACATCGAGCATGTCACCAAGACCTACGGCAGTTTTGCCGCGCTCGATGACGTCTCCCTGAACATCCGCAGTGGCGAGTTCCTGTCGCTGCTGGGCTCGTCCGGTTCGGGCAAGACCACCTTGCTGATGGCCCTGGCCGGCTTCGTGCGCCCGGACGCCGGCAGCATCCGCTTCGGCGGGCGGGAAATGGTGTTCGAGCCGCCGCACAAGCGCGACCTGGGCATGATGTTCCAGAACTACGCACTGTTCCCGCACATGAACGTGTTCCAGAACGTCGCCTACCCGCTGAAGTTGCGCGGCTACAGCCGTGACGAGATCCGCAAGCGGGTTGGCGAGGCGCTGGAGATGGTCGAGCTGGACAAGCTGGTCGGGCGGCGCATCGACGAGATGTCCGGTGGCCAGCGCCAGCGTATCGCCCTGGCCCGGGCGATCGTCTTCGAGCCGAAGATCCTGCTGATGGACGAGCCGCTGTCGGCGCTGGACAAACGCCTGCGCGAAACCATGCAGCTGGAGATCCGCCGCCTGCACGAGCGCCTGGGCATGACCGTGGTCTATGTCACCCATGACCAGCGCGAGGCACTGACCATGTCCGACCGCATCGCGGTGATGAGCCAAGGCCGGATCCAGCAGATCGACACCCCCGAGAGCCTCTATGAACGCCCGGCCAACCGCTTCATCGCCGAGTTCGTCGGCGAGTCGTCGTTCCTGCCGGTTGCCATGCGCGAGGGCAGGGCGTGGTTCCGCGACCAGCCGTTGCAGGCGGTGTTCAGCGAAGGCTGCCTGAACAACCCGAGCATCCTCCTGCGCCCCGAGAAACTGCGCTTCGTCGATGACGGCCAGCAGGGCCTGAACCTGTTCCGTGGGCAGGTCCACGACGTCATCTACCAGGGCGAAAGCCAGTTGCTGCAAGTGGACCTGGGCGAAGGCACGCAAGTGTCGATCCGCCGCCCCTCGCGCAGCTCCTCCGGTGACCGCCTGCCAACGCGTGGCGATCGCGTGGTGCTCGGCCTGCATCCACAGGACAGCCTGATCGTAGGGGGACTCGGCATGACTGCGCTCAACCTGCAAGGCGCGCTGCATGGCCAGGCCCTGCAACGCGCGGGCAAGCGCCACGGCTGGTTCCTGCTCTCGCCGATGCTGCCGGCGCTGCTGCTGGTGCTGGTGACCTTCGTGCTGCCGATCGGCTGGCTGTTCGGCCTGTCGCTGTTCGATGCCGATGGCAACCTCAGCGCCGAGAACTACACGCGCCTGCTGCAACCGATCTACGTGCTGGCGTTCACCCAGACCTTCAAGATCGCCCTGATCGTCACCGTGGTCTGCGTGTTGCTCGGCTATCCCTACGCCTACTTCATGGTCCACGCACCGCGCCGCCTGGCGGGCCTGGCGATGGCGCTGCTGCTGATCTCGCTGTGGACCTCGCTGCTGGTGCGCACCTACGCCTGGCTGGTGCTGCTGCAGCGGCGCGGCCTGGTCAACGACGTGCTGACCTCGCTGGGCATCGTCGACGCGCCGCTGGCGCTGGTGCACAACCTCACCGGCACGGTGATCGGCATGACCCACATCATGCTGCCGTACATGGTGCTGCCGTTGTATGCGGCGATGAAGAGCATCAACCCGCTGTACCTGCAGGCCGCCTCGACCTTCGGCGCATCGCCGGTGCGAGCGTTTCGCGATGTGTTCCTGCCGCTGTCGCTGCCGGGGCTGGCTGCGGGCGCTACCTTGGTGTTCGTGCTCAGCCTGGGCTTCTACGTGACCCCGGCGCTGCTCGGTGGCGGCAAGGTGCAGATGCTGTCGATGCGCATCGAGAGCGATGTGTCGATGTACGCCAACTGGGGCGCTGCCTCGTCGTTGGGTGTGGTGCTGCTGGTGGCCACCCTGCTGATCCTGTTCATCGTCAAGAAGATCGCCGGCCTGGGCCGGCGCAGCGAGTGAAGCCATGAACCGACCCCTGAACCACTGGCTGGGCCTGGCCGCCCGCCGCGCCTGGCTGTACTTGCTGGTGCTGGCGATCATGGTGTTCCTGCTGACGCCAACCCTGATCGTGCTGCCGATGTCGCTGTCGGATGCGCGCTACCTGAGCTTTCCGCCCAAGTCGCTGAGCCTGCAGCCGTTCTTCAGCTATTTCGCCTCGATCGAGTGGCAGAGCGCAACGCGCATCTCGCTGATCACCGCGACACTGACCATGATCCTGGCCACCACCCTGGGCACCGCGGCGGCCTACGCCCTGCACAACAGCCAGCAACGCTACCTGGGTGTGCTGCGCGGGTTGATGATGGCGCCGATGATCGTACCGTCGATCTTCATCGCCATCGGCCTGTTCTTCGTCTATGCGCGGCTGGACCTGAACAACAGCATTCCGGGGCTGGTGCTGGCGCACACGTTGTTGGCGCTGCCCTACGTGATCATCAACGTCGGCGCCGGGCTCAAGAGCTACGACATGACCCAGGAACACGCCGCCTGCATTCTTGGCGCCAGCCGCCTGCGTGCATTCTTCGACGTGACCCTGCCGCAGATCCGCTTCTCGGTGGTGTCTGCGGCCATGCTGGCGTTCGCCGTGTCGCTGGATGAGGCAGTGATCTCGCTGTTCATCAGCGGCGGCGACAGCGCCACCCTGACCAAACGCATGTTCAGCTCGCTGCGTTCGGAGATCGATCCGCTGATCGCCGTGGTCGCCACCTTGATGACCCTGTTGTCGATCATCATGCTGGCGGTCAGCCTCACTGCGCAGCGTCGCGCCCAGCGCCGGAGCGAGTCATGAGCCTGCGCCTGCCGGGAGCCAGTGGCGCGCCGCTGAGCTTCAGCTGGAACGGCCGCCGCCTGCAGGCCCTGGCTGGCGACAGCGTCGCCCAGGCACTGCTGGCCAACGGCATTCGCGGCCTGGCCTGGACGCGCAAGGCGCACCGGCCCATGGGCCTGTCGGGGCTCTACACCACGGGCGTGCTGGCGCGTGTCGATAGCGTACCCAACGTGCGCCTGGACCAGTGCCTGGTGCGCGAAGGCATGCGGGTCAGTCGGCAGAACAGCTGGCCGAGCCCACGCTTCGACCTGCTGCGCCTGGCGCGGCTGGTGCCGTCCGGCTGGATCAAGTGCGGTTTCGAACAGAGCAACCTGGTGCCCAGCGGTGGCCGACTGTTCCAGCACTGGGAGGCGTTGCTGGCGTTCCTGGCCGGGGTGGCCGAGCCCGCCGACCAGGGCTTCGTCGGCCCACCTCCGTCAGGCCAGCGGCTGCAAGCCGAGGTGTTGGTGATCGGTGCCGGGCCTGCTGGCTGCGCAGCGGCCAACCGGGCTGTGCAGGAGGGGCGCGAGGTGCTGCTGGTGTCCCGGGGCGAGTCGCCCGCGCGCTATGCCCGGCAAGCCGGTGCTGCGCTGCCGACGCTCGATCCGCGGGTGCGCTGCCTGTTCGGGGTGGAGGTGTTCGGTGCCTATCGTGAAGGTCGCCTGCTGCTCGGCGCACCGATCGATTCTGCACGCGGCGCCGTGGCGCTTGAGGCCGGCGAGGTGATCCTGGCCACCGGGCGCAGGGTGGTGCCGACCTTGGTCGCCGGTGCCTGGCTGCCCGGGGTGATGGATGCGCGCACGGCCCTGGCACTGGCCAGCGACCGCCGCATTGCGCCGGGCAAATCGGTGGTCGTGCTTGGCGACGGGCAACAGCAGGCCTTGGCCAACCGCCTGCGCCAGTTGGGGGTGCAGGTGGTGGCCGTGGCCGAGGTCAGTGAGCTGCAACGGATCATTGGGCACAACCGGGTCAGGGCTGTACAACTCGAGCGCCTGCAGCCCTGCGATGCGCTGGTGCTGGCCGGCCCCGGGCTGTTCGACGACAGCCTGAGCTTCCAGGCCTCGGCCAGTGGGCGTCTGCAACTGGTCGGTGCGCGTTCTTCGCTACGCCGCGCAGGCAGCGCCGCCGAACCGGACCCGGCGCTGGCCCCCGCGCAGGATGCTGCCGTGTTGCTGTGTCCGTGCTTCGACGTATCCGGGCGCGAGGTCGATGAATTGCTGGAGCAAGGCATCGACGACCTGGAGGTGATCAAGCGCCTGACCTCCTGCGGCATGGGCCCGTGCCAGGGCCAACCGTGCTGGGACTCGCTGCGAGCCTACGTCGCCGGACGCCTCGGCGTGCCCGTGCTGCAACTGGCCCGACCGACCCTGCGCCCGCCGCGCCGGGCCCTGACCGTGGCCCAGGCCGCCGGTCTTTGCGACGTCGTGGAGCCTCTGCAATGAACCTGAAAGCCCCGCTGCCCAAGCGCTGCAGCATCCTCATCGTCGGTGCCGGCATCCAAGGCCTGTCGCTGGCGTTCAACCTGGCCGAGCGCGGCGTGCGCGACATTCTCGTGCTGGATGCCGGCTACTGGCAGGGCGGTGCATCGGGGCGCAACGGCACCCTGATCCGCGGTGCCTTCAGCTCGGTGGAGTGGACGCGCTTCTTTGCCTACTCCAACCAGCTCTGGCATGGCCTGTCGCGGCGCCTGGGCGAGAACGTCATGTACTCGATGCGCGGCTACAGCATGATCGGCGAGCGCACGGCCACCGCCGAACTGCTGCACCGTACCCGCGAAGTGCACCGCGAATGCGGCATCGATTCGCAATTGCTCGACCCGGCACAGTTGCGCAGGGTGCTGCCGGCCCTGGCCCACGAACGGGTCAGCGCCGCCCTGCACCTGCCGGGCAGTGGCGTGGCACCGCACCATGCGGCGATGCATGCCTATCACAAGGCCTGCGAGCGCCTGGGCGTGACCCTGCGCTATCGCACGCCGGTCGCGGCCATCGACCGCAGCGCTGGCCGCGTCAGTGGCGTGCGGGTAGGGGAGCAGCGCATCGATGCCGACGTCGTGGTGCTGGCCGGTGGCGCCAACAGCAATGCCCTGGCGCAGATGGCCGGCGTGCCGCTGGAGGGTTACCCGATGCGCCTCGAAGCCATGGCCCTGGAGCCGACCCGCCCGCTGATCGGCCCGGCCGTGGCCCTGCTCGACCGGCTCTGCTACATGCACCAGACCGCCCGTGGCGAAGTGGTGGGCGGCGCCGAGGTGGCCGAGCGCCCGCAGGACACCCTCAATGCCGACGTCCCGGTGATGGCCGCGACCGCCAAGGCCTACATGGAGATGTTCCCGCAACTGGGCCAGGCGCGTATCCTTCGCCAGTGGGCCGGGCTGGTCCACATTTCGCCCGATTTCGGGCCATTGCTGGGGGCGCATCCCGCCTTGCCGGGGCTGTTCGTCAGTGCCGGCTGGTGCTACGGCCATGCCGGGGCGCCGGCGGCCGGCGAGCTGCTGGCCAGGGCCATCGTCGAAGGGACGGTGGACGAACGCATGAAACCCTTCGCTGTCGAGCGCTTCGTACAAGGGCGTCCGGTGGTCGAGCCGGGCATCGTGCTGAGTCATTTCGAATGAACAACCGTGAATGGGAGCATCCTTTCGCGGCGGCCGAGCCGGCCGTCCGGGTTGCCTCCCTCAGAGCTGTCAAAAAAGGATCGAACGCCATGAGCGCCGCTGAAGAATCGCCCCTGTTCGTCACCGCCCTGTCCAAGGGGCTGGCGGTCGTCACTGCGTTTCGCAGTGGCCGGCCGAGCATGAACCTGGTCGAGCTGGCCGAAGCCACGGGCCTGAACAAGAGCACGGTGCAGCGCTCGGTGTACACCCTCGAAACCCTCGGCTACCTGGCCAAGGATGCCGTGACCAAGCGCTATCGCCTGACCCCGCGCTCGCTCGACCTGGGCTCGGGCTACCTGCAGACCAGCGAGCTGGTCGAGCGCGCCAACCCCTACCTGCACGAGCTCAACCGCGACACCGGCGAGAGCTGCAACCTGCTCGAGCCCTGCGGCATGGACATGCTCTATGTGGCGCGCTTCCCCAGCCACAAGCAGATCCCGATCCACGTGCCACTGGGCCGTCACCTGCCGATGTACTGCACCGCAGCCGGCCGTGCCTACCTGGCGGCGCTGCCGGAGCGTGAGAGCGAGGCCATCCTCGATGCCTCGCAGCTTATCGCGCACACCTCCAGCACCGTGACCGACCGCGAGCGCCTGCGCGAGATCATCGCCAATGCGCGCAAGGACGGTCATGCCTTCGCCAGCGAGCAGTACTACGTCGGTGACATCAGCGTGGCGGCGGCGGTGGTCAATGCCGATGGCTACCCGCTGGGCGCGGTCAACGTCGCCGTGCCGCTGGGGCGCTGGAGCCTGGAGGAGGCCAGGAAGGACCTGGCGCCGAAGGTGATCAACACCGCGCGTTCGATTGCCAGTGCCGTGCGCAGCCTGCGCCCCTTGACCTGATCGATACCCCGTAAACCGGGGTCGCTGCGCGCCCCAATCGCGGGACAAGCCCGCTCCCACACGAACAGCTTTTGTCGGTAGGAGCGGGCCCCGCGATAGGCCTCGCAGCCACTCCACCCATGCCAACGCACCCCCGTGTGCGTGACGGCCCCCGTTTGTCCGAAATAACCTGGAGTCCCCATGTCCATCCAACGTTTCCAGCCCAACAACAACCGCCTCAGCCACGCCCTCGTGCACAACGGCATCGTCTATGTCACCGGCCAAGTCCCGGCCGACCGTACCCAGGACGTACGTGGCCAGACCGCCCAGGTGCTGGCGCGCATCGACGAGCTGCTGGCCGAGGCCGGTTCCGACAAGTCGCACATCCTCTTCGCCCAGGTGTGGCTCAAGCATGCGGTGCAGGACTTCGCCGAAATGAACGCCGCCTGGGACGCCTGGGTACCGAAGGATGCACTGCCAGCCCGCGCTACCGTCGAGGCCAACCTTGCCGCCGAGAACATCCTCGTTGAAATCGCCGTTCAGGCCGCAGTCAAGGAGTAAGGTCATGGCGACGATCAAGCATCTGATCCACGGCGAATCGGTCGCCAGCGGCGGGCGCACTGCCGAGGTGTTCAACCCCGCCACCGGCCAGGTCATCCATCAACTCGAACTGGCCAACCGTGCCACCGTGCAGGTGGCCATCGATTCGGCCAAGGCCGCGTTCCCGGCCTGGCGTAACACGCCCCCGGCCAAGCGCGCCCAGGTGATGTTCCGCTTCAAGCAACTGCTGGAGCAGAACGAGGCGCGCATTTCGCAGATGATCAGCGAAGAGCACGGCAAGACCATCGAGGATGCCGCCGGCGAGTTAAAGCGCGGTATCGAGAACGTCGAGTTCGCCTGTGCTGCGCCCGAAATTCTCAAGGGCGAGTACAGCCGCAACGTCGGCCCGAACATCGACGCCTGGTCCGACTTCCAGCCCCTGGGCGTGGTGGCCGGTATCACGCCGTTCAACTTCCCGGCGATGGTGCCGTTGTGGATGTATCCGCTGGCCATCGTCTGCGGCAATGCCTTCATCCTCAAGCCGTCGGAGCGTGACCCGAGCTCGACCCTGTTCATTGCCCAATTGCTGCTGGAGGCCGGCCTGCCCAAGGGCATCCTCAATGTGGTGCACGGTGACAAGGAAGCGGTGGATGCGCTGATCGAAGCACCTGAAGTCAAGGCCCTGAGCTTCGTCGGTTCTACGCCAATCGCCGAATACATCTATGCCGAAGGCACCAAGCGCGGCAAACGCGTGCAGGCGTTGGGTGGCGCGAAGAACCATGCGGTGCTGATGCCCGATGCCGAGCTGGACAATGCGGTCAACGCGTTGATGGGCGCCGCCTACGGCTCGTGCGGCGAGCGCTGCATGGCGATCTCGGTGGCGGTGTGCGTGGGCGACCAGGTCGCCGATGCGCTGATCGCCAAGCTGCAGCCGCAGATCAAGGCGCTGAAGATCGGTGCCGGCACCCAGTGTGGCCTGGACATGGGCCCTCTGGTGACGGCGGCTGCACGCGACAAGGTGCTGGGCTATATCGACGATGGTGTCGCGGCAGGGGCCGAGCTGGTGGTCGATGGTCGCGGTTTCTCGGTGGCGGGCAACGAGAACGGCTACTTCGTTGGCGGTACCTTGTTCGACCGGGTGACGCCGCAGATGCGCATCTACCAGGAGGAGATCTTCGGGCCGGTGCTGTGCGTGGTGCGCGTGCAGAGCCTGGAGCAGGCCATGCAACTGATCAACGATCACGAATACGGCAATGGCACCTGCATCTTCACCCGCGACGGCGAAGCTGCGCGGCTGTTCTGCGACGAGATCGAGGTAGGCATGGTGGGTGTGAACGTGCCGCTGCCGGTGCCGGTGAGCTACCACAGCTTTGGTGGCTGGAAGCGCTCGCTGTTTGGCGACCTGCATGCCTACGGGCCGGATGGCGTGCGCTTCTATACCCGACGCAAGGCGATTACCCAGCGCTGGCCGCAGCGCAAGAGCCACGAGGCGTCGCAGTTCGCGTTCCCTAGCCTTTGAGGATGATCTGACTGGCGCTTTCGCGGGCAAGCCCGCTCCTACAGGTTTATGAGCAGCCCCTCAAATGTTGGACACCCGTCCACTTTTGGGGGCAGCTCATGTAGGAGCGGGCTTGCCCGCGAAAGCGCCGGTCAGGCCACCACAACACTCAGCTACGGCACGCCAGCAACGCCAGCAAATGCTCGGCAAAAATCTCCGGCCTGCCCTCGAACAACCGCTGTAACGGCTTTCCACTCCCCAGATGCGCATACAGCGCGCCACGCTGCGTCGGCTCGCTGACCATGCGCACTGCCGCCTCGATGTACTGCTCCACCGTCGCGGCAATGGTCCACCCAGGCAACCCCGCCCGCCTGAACAACCCCTCGTCGATATGCTCGAACACCTCCGGCCCGGTCTTGCACACCCCCGGCAACCCCAAGGTGAAGGCGTCGATGATGCCGTTGGTGTTGCCGAACGGAAACGGACTGAGGAACAGGTCGCAACGGTCGAAGGTGTCCAGGTACTGCGCATAAGGCTGGTGCGGGTGCACTACGGCATCCGGGACATAGCGGCGGATCAGGCGCTGTAGCTGCGGATAGAGCAACCCCTGCGCCTGGCCGATGAGAAAGTGCAGGCGCACGCGGCGGCCATGGCGCTCCCGGCTGCGCTCGACGATCTGCTGGCAGGCCTGGAGAAATTTCGGGTTGAGCTTCATGGTGGTGGCCGCCACGGCAATGGCCACCTCGGGGCTGTCGAGGCGTTCGCGGGCTCCGAGCCTGACCTCGATCGCCGAGGGGCGGTACGGCTGGCCGTCGCTGGGCAACAGCAGCAGGCGCTCGCTGAAGCACGCAGGGTCGCCGACGAAGTCCTCCTCGACACTGATGTAGTCCACATGCCGCGAGCCGGTGGTCGCCGGGTGCCCGAGCGCGGCCACCTGCAACGGCGCCAGGCGCAGGTTGGCGACGAACAGGGTGAGCGGGAACATGCCGACACTGGGCATGTACAGCACCTGCGGGCGCGCTTGTTCGGCGAGGCTGCGCACCTGGCGCACGCAGGCGAGCAGATCGTCCGGGGCCTTGAGTTCGATGAAGCGGTCGAACACCTTGCGCCCCAGTTCGTCGACATTGCTGGCATAGCCGACCGCCCACAGCTCGAAATGCTGGCGGGCCGCTTCCAGGGTGCGCGAGTGGGTGCGGTAGATCGAATGAGCACCGGAGAACCATTCCAGCACCACCAGCATGCGCGGCTTGCCGTGGCGCGTGCTGGCTGGCGCAGGCAGCGAGGCGATGCCTTCGGCGTCCAGCTTGCGCTCGATCAGGCGACAGATCGAGCGTTTGATGCGGTGGCGCTGCGGCAGGTCGGCGTAGCTGCAGTGCATGTACACGTCGTGGATGATCGCCAGCGGCAACTGATCGAGGCTGTCGAGGCTGTCCAGCCGTTCGGGCAGCCAGGCCAGCAGCGCCTCGCGCTTGGAGTGCGCCGCAGGCGTGCCGAGAAAGCGCGGCGACAGCAGGGCCATGAACAGCGCCATCGCCAGTTGCGGGTTCTGCGTCCACAACAGTTCCACATCCAGTGGCAACTGCGACTCCGGCGAGTAGAGGATGCAGAACTTCACCAGTTGTTCCGGCGCCACTTCGAAGCGCTGGCTGTCCTGGCCGTGCAGGTTGAGGGTGCGCAGGATGTGGTCGGCGTTGATGAAGGCGCTGGCGGCGAACAGCGCCGACAGCCAGCGCTGGAAGTTGATCAGCTGGCCGAAGCCACCGGGGCTGATCTGGAACTGCGGATCGCTGAACAGCGCGCTGATCGCACAGGTCAGGCGCGTCAGCACGTGGGCTTCGAGTTCGTCCTCGGGCACTGCCGGCGACACCGACAGCCTGAACTCCCCGGACAGCTTGCCGTAGTGGCGGTCGATGATCAGCAGCAGGCGCACCAGCTCGCGCGCCGCCTCCTCGTGCTGGCGCGTGTAGCAGAGCTGTTCGAAGTGTTCCAGCGCGAACGGGGTCTGGTTCATGGCGGGCCTCAGTCTTGCGCGAGCGTGGCGTCGCCGAGCAGGGCCAGGTCCAGGTGGATCTGGTCGAGCTGCGGCTGCAACGGCGTCTGCCGGTAGTCAGGGTAGAGCACCTGGCTCCAGTTGGCGTTGGCCATCTGTTTTTGCTGGTAGCCCCGCACATCGGCGCTGCTGCGCTCGAGCAGCGTGGCGTTGACCAGCCCGCCCAGGCGCTGCACCACCGCGCCGCCGTTGGCGGTGAGGGTGGTGCTGTCGCTGCCGTGGACGATATAGGCGCCGCTGTCGCTGTCGGCATCGATCAGCAGCACACCGTCGTCGACCTGCAGCAGGTTGCTGCCGCTGGCGAAGTTCAGCGCCGTGCCACTGTCGCTGCGGGCGGTGAGCGTCAGGTTGCCGTGGCCAGCGGCGATCAGGCTGTTGGCACCGCTGCCTGAGCCGTTGAAGGTGATGCCGGTGGCGCCGTTGCTGCCGGTGCCGCTCAGACTGATATCGCCACCTGCCGATTGGATCATCACGCCATTGGGCCCGGTGCGCAGGAACACGCCGTTGCCGCTGGCGCCGCCGTCGCTGCGCCCGTTCAGGCTGATGGCGCCATCCTGGGTGGCGATGGTGACCGAGCTGCTGGCGCTCGAAGGGTAGAAGTGGATGCCGTTGGCCTGCTGCGAATAGCCCTGGAGGCTTATCGAGCCGCTGCCGGTGGCGCGCAGGTCGGTCTGTCCGGTGAGCATGCTGATGCCATGGGCAGCGACCGCGCTACCGTCGAGGCTGAGGGTGCCGTTCTCGACGCTCAGGCGGTTGATGCCGCTGCTGTAGAAGTCGATGGCATCACCTGCGGCGGTAGCGCGGCCGACCAGGCTGACACTGCCGGAGCCGGTGGTCTGGATGATGTTGGTGACGCTGAGCAGGGCGATACCGTGGTCCAGTTCGTCGTTGTTGGGCGAGTGGAAGTGGCCGTCGAGCAGGATGTTGCCGCCGTTGGAACTGATGCGGTTGGTCGAGGCGGTGCCGCTGCCGCCCAGGGCGATGGCATCGGAGGTGCCGACCGAGTCGCCACGCAGGGTGATGTTGCCACTCCCTGTGGTGATGGCTACGCCGCGCGAGCTGCCCGTGGAGTTGAGGAAGATGCCGTAGCCGCCCCAGCTGTTGCTGCTGGTGCCGCTGATCAGCACATCGCCGCTGTCGCTGCCCAGGTCGATGGCGGCGCCACGGCCGGATGGCGCGATGTCGACGCCGCGCCCCGAGGCGCTGGTGCCTTCCAGTACCAGGTTGCCGCTGGCGCTGTTGACGCGGATGTTCGAGTAGTCGTCGCTGGCGTCCAGGTAGAGTGCGCGGAACGAGCCGGAGCCGGTGTTGATCACTGTGTTGTCGGCCTTGAGCCGCACGTCGCCGGCGCTGCTGGCGATGTTGATGCGTGAGCCCGGTGTGTTGGCGTTGCCGTTGCCCGCCGCGATCAGTGCCAGGGCCGGGGTGCCGCCGCCTGTGGTGTCGCCTTCGACGGTAATGTCGCCAGCGCTGGTCAGGTTGATCGAAGCGCTGGCGCCGGTGACGTTGAGCGCGGTGCCATAGCTGCCGCCGCTGTCGCCACCGAGCACGATGCGCCCGCCGTTGTCGCCGCGCAGGTTGACCGCGCCGGTGCCGGAGGCGGCCACATACAGGCCGCGGTTGCTGGCGCTGCTGCCCTTGACCGTAAGCGTACCGCTGCCCACCGAAAGATTCTGCGTGGAGCCTGCGGTGGTGGAGCAGACGAGCACGCCGAAACCTGAAACGGCATTGCCGCTGAGGGTGACATTGCCCGCGCCGCGGGCGGCGATGTTGTTGCTGGTGCTGAACACCCGCGCGCCGTTGCCGCCGCCGAGGTTGTCGGCGCTGATGGCGATCGAACCTGCGCCGTCGGTGAGCAGGTTGCTGCCGCCGGTGAGGATGAAGGCATCGCCTGTGCCGCTGGTGCTGGCCTGGCGGGCAATGATGTCGATATTGCCGCCACCGGCATCCAGGGTACTGCCCGAGATGCTCACCGCCGTGGCGCTGGAGCCTGATGCCAGGGTGCTTGAGGTCGCGCCACGGAGGCTGATGTCGCCACCGTTGGTGGTGATCCGCGTGCCGTTGCTGATGGCCACGCCCGTGCCGTTGCTGAGGTTGGTGCTGGCGTAGCCATTGACCGGGTCGGCCGCGCTGCCGAGGGTGAGCTTGCCGCCGTTGGTGTTGATGGTGGCGTTGTTCAGGGCGATGGAGCCGTTGCCGCTGTTGTTGAAGTTCGACAGCATCGAGACGTTCAGCGACTTGCCGTCGGCGTTGCTGATGCTGGTGCCGTTCATGTTGACGTTGCGGTGGGCGATCAGTGTCAGGCTGGCATTGCCTCGGGCCTTGACGTTGTCCAGGACGTTGATGTCACCGGAAGTGCCCGCCCCGGAAGAAGTCTGCACGATGATATTGGCGCCTTCGCTGAGCGACGCGTTGAGCGTCGCCGAGCTGAGGTTGGAGCTGCGCCCGGCGTTGGGGGTGAACGGGCTGCTGCTGGAGGTGCCATTGCTGGCACCGCTGGTGATGTTGATGTTGAACGGATCGAGCAGCCAGGTGCCGCCCTGGCCGGACGCTGCGGCCAGGTTGACCAGGCCGGTGACGTCCAGCGCGTTGCCGGAGGTCTCGACCAGGCCGCCCTTGCCGGCGCCGGCGCCCGTGGCGCTGATCACCCCTTCGAAGCGCGTACTGTCACGCGACCAGAGGATGACCTTGCCACCGTCGCCGTCGCCCAGTGCGTTGGCCTCGATGCGCGCATCCTCACCCATGTAGGTCGCCGTGGCCTGGTGCAGCGGGCCGCTGCCCTGGTAGTCGCCGCCCAGCAGCACGGTGCCGCCGCCGGTGCTGCCGGAGGCATCGATGCGGCCTTGCTCGAACAGGCCGACGTATTCGCCGGTCAGGGTCACGTTGCCGCCATGCTCGCCTGCGTCACGGCCGGAGGCGTCGAGCACCCCGCTGTTGGCGACCACGCCGTTGTCGCCGCCGTCCAGGACGATCCGGCCGTTGCGCTGTTGCAGGCTGCGCGCCTCGATCACGCCTTCGTTGTTGACCACGCTGCCGACCATCGCATCGCTGGTGCGTGCGCTCATCAGCACGGTGCCGCCATCGGCTTGCAGCAGACCGCGGTTGGCGACGCTGGCGCCGACCGCCGCTTCATCGACCTGCAGGTTGATCAGGCCGTCGCCGTTGTAGTCGAGAGTAATCTTCTCGCCGCCACCGAGCACCACCGAGCCCATGCGCGCGATCACCGCGCCTTCGTTGCGCACCTCGCCGCCGAGCAGGGCAACGCTGCCACCGTCGGCGGCGCGCAGGGTGCCCTGATTGATCACCGCGCCGCGCTGGCCGTCACCCTGGAAGCGCAGGCGACCGGCCTTGAAGTCGTCGTCGTTGATGTCCAGGGTACTGGCGACCAGGCCGCCGACGTTGACCGACGCACCGTTGCCGAACAGCACGCCGCTGGGGTTGATCAGGTACACCTGGCCGTTGGCGTTGAGCTGGCCGAGGATCTGCGAGGCGTCGCTGGCGGTCACCCGGTTCAGCGCCACCGCCGAGGCGTTGGGCTGGTGGAAGTTGACCTGGGCGTCCTTGCCGATGTTGAAGCGCTCCCAGGTGGCGATCAACTGCTGGCTGTTCTGGGTCACGTCCAGCACATTGCCGGCCTGGCTGATGCCGCCGCTGCCGGAGGTGATCTGGCCGTTCGTTGGCAGGGCGCCTGCGTCCAGCGCCATGGCGTGCTGCGGCATCAGGCCGTGCACGGCGCAAAGTACCGCGAGGGCCAGGGGTTTGAGTGTCGGTCGTTGGCGACGACGGGAAAGGGTGGCGTGCATGGTCGTCTCCTCAGAACGAATAGTTGAAGCCGGTGCCGATGGCGTTGATCGTGGTGCCCACGCCCGGCGAGTAACCGCTGGCGGCAAAGGCGCCGACCACGGCGAAGTTGTAGTTGGCCAGCGACTCGTTCTGCAGCAGCACGTAGTGGGCGAAGATCTCGCTGTTGCGGCTCAGGCGATAACCCACGCCCAGGGCGTACTGGCGTGCACCCATGCCGCTGGTGTCGCACTGATAACCGGCCGCCGAGATCATCTTGCAATCGCCGGCCAGGGCGCGGGCGTAGCTGGCACGCAGGCGCCAGGCGCCGAGGCGGTGGCTGACGCCGAGCATGTAGGCGCGGCGCTTGTAGTCGGATAGATCGCTGACGTTGAGGCTGTTGTTCACCACGCCGTCCTCGGCGTAGTGCAGTTCGTCGGCCACCAGCGACAACTGGGTATTGCCGATCTGGTAGCCCAGGCCCAGGCGGTAGCTGTAGTCGTTGGACGAGGTGCCGTCGGTGACGTGGGTGTTGCTGCCGACGCCACGCGAGTTGCGGCCAAGGCTGGCGATGCCGAAGTAGTCGACATGGCGCTCGGCCGCAGCCACCGCGGTGAAGCCGCCGTTCTGGTAAGTCAGGCTGCCGCCATAGAGGTAGCCGTTGTCGACGTCTTCGGCGGCGCGGGTGCCGTTGTTGGAGTAGGCCAGCTTGAGCGTCAGGCCGTTCCACTCCGGCGACCACCAGGCGACCATGCCTGACTGGCGCCGGTTGAACGCGGCATCGGAGCTTTCGCTGCTGTCGGCCCTGCTGGCCGGGCCGTTGACGTTGCTGGCCATGCTGACGTTGAAGCCCGGCGAGCCGATGATGTTGTAGTAGGCGCCAGCGGTCTTGCCGTTGAACGGATCGAGGCTGGTGGTGCTCTCCTTGAGCGGCATGTCCCATACCCCGTAGAGCAGGGTGCCGTAACGGTCGTCGTCGAAGGCCACGGCGGAGTTGCGCAGGCGGGTGTTGGGCGAAATCGACTTGGGCGCGGTTTCGTCGCCCGACAGCGTGTAGTTGACCGAGATGCCGTATTCGAGCTGCCACAGGAAGCGCGAGGTGTCGTTGATCGGGATACCGGCACGGGCACCGACATAAGAAACGTTGTCTCGGGCACGCAGGTAGCTGTTCATGTTGCGCCCGTTGGGCGTGGCCAGTTTGCTCTGGTCGGCGGGGGCGGCGCGGGTCGAGTCGCGCCGATCGACGTACTCGGGCACCAGGCCCAGCGAGCCGTAGAGGGTCAGCTCGGTGCTCTTGTCACGAAAGTCCTCGCGGGTGCCGAGGTCTTTGGCCAGGCCCGCGAAGGCCTGCGGCGAGCCACTGACCGAGAGCCAGAAACGCTTGGCGTCGCGCTCGTCGCTGGTCGGATCGTCGCCGTTGGAGAAGGCCAGGCTGGCGTTCATCACCAGGTCACGGTGATAGATGTTCAGGCCCACCCCGTAGCCGTGGCGGCTGAGGCTGTTCTCGCTGTCGTCCCAGGGCTTCTTGTTGACCTTCACTCGCCCCGCATCGGCGAACAGCGCGCCTTCGGCGATGGCGCCGTGGATGTTGCCCAGGTACTTGCGCAGCTCGACCCGACCGAGCAGGCCTTCGTCACCGGCCGCTTCGCCGACCCCATAGGCGCGCACGCCGTTGGGGCCGCCGAGGGTGAATTTCTCCGAGCTGTCGAGGTTCTTGTCGGCCCACTGGCCGCTGATGGCGGCATACAGCGAGTAACCGCCGCCGAGCGCCTGCAGGCGGCTGAACGACAGGGTGCCCTTGTGGTAAGTGCCGGCGGCCTCGGCAGTCAGCGCGTCGAGGGCTGCGTCGAGCGGGGTGTTCTTGTCCAGGTGGCCGATGCCATAGCCCAGGCTCCAGCGGTTGCTGCCGGCCCAGCCGTCACGCCAGTCGCCGTACAGGGTCAGGCCTCGGAACACGGCGCTCTTGCGCACCTCGAAGGCGCCAGCGGCGTCGTCGAAGTAACGGTGTTCCTGGGCCAGGTTCAGGCCGATGTTGGCGTCGCGGCTGCGCAGCAGCGAGGCATCGACGAACAGTGCCGAAACCTCGGCGCTGCCGCTGGCGTTGGCGGTCTTCAGGCCCTTGCCGATGCTGTAGTCCATCTCGGCGTAGCTGGCGCCGACGCTGATGCCGCTGGCACCCAGCGGCAGGCGCATGCCCACGCCCTTGATATCCAGACCCTCGAAGCTGGCCTGGTTGTTGAAGTACAGGCTTTCGCCGAAGCCGAAGGCGTCGTTGAGGCTGACGTTGGTGCTCATCCGGTTGCTGCCGGTGTAGTAGTTGCCGTAGTTGTCGAAACTGACCCGGCCGGTCCAGGCAGTCATCTCGCTCAACTTCAGCACGATGTCGGCGGCGCCCGGCTGGCGCGAGGGTTGCAGAACCGCGCGTACGGAAACCCCGGCGATATCGGAGAGGCGCAGCAGCACGCGCTCCATGTCCTGCTCGCGGATCACGCTGCCGCTGGGCAGTGCGTCGACGAAACGCTGTTGCATGCCGGCATTCAGGCGCACACCCGGGCCCGGCTCGGTGCGCACCGTGCCGACCTTGCCTTCACGCACTTCGAGGGTGACCACGCCGCCTTCGATTTCCTGTGGCGGCAGGTAGGCGCGGGCCACCAGGTAACCACGGCTGCGGTACAGCGCGGTGATGCGGTCGGCGGCGGCGCGCAGGCCGGTGAGATCGAGTTCGCGGCCAAGGTCGTTCTGCAATTCCTGTTGCAGGCGCGATTCGCTGATCTCGCGGTTGCCGGTGAGCTTGAAGGCCGTGACCTTGAAGCTGAACGAGGGGCCCGGCGGATGATTGCCTTGGGCCTGGCGCTGGTCGTCCTCGGCCTCGATGCGCACGCTGCCTTGGGGCTGCTGGCTGCGCTGCGCCGGGCGCAAGCTGTCGCGGTTGGTGTCGAACAGTGAGCCGGCGCTGGGCAGGGTTTCACCCTGGGCCTGGCCGGCGAGCACAGCGGCGGTGAGGAACGTCAGGGCGCGCGGGTGCAACGCCCGGCGCACGGAGGCGGCGAGATAAGTCCGGGTCATGGCAGATTCTTTTGTTGTTTTTGTAGGAAGTGCGAACGGCGTCAGCGGGTCGGGAACAGGGTCCTGGCAACGCTTTTCGCGGCGAACAGGCGGGCGGCGTTATGGCCGACCTTGCTGACCTGGAATTGCAGGTGGTCGATGGGGATGTGCCATTTCTGCGCGAGGAAGGCTTCGTAGCGCAGGTAGTTGAGCTGACGCTCGACACGGGTAGCGCCCTGCATGGCAGCGCCACAGGCGCGGTCCATGACCCGGTCGTCCGGTTTGTTGTCGAGCTCGCCGACCATGTAGGTCAGGTTGCGTGCGGCATAGCGCTGGAACACCTGGGTGGCGTTCAGGCCCTGGCGGGTGAAGTACGCCGGTGCCCGCTCCAGGCCATAGCGGTATTGGTTGTAGCTTGGGCACATGACCGTGAGCACTGGCTTGAAGGCGCCGTCCTGCATGCGGTTGTCGTCCAGGTAAAGGTAGGACGAGGGGCTCGACACCACGTAGCGCACCTGGATGCCGCTAGCGCGCAGGCGTTGGTCGCCGTCGCCGAGCAGGGTGTAGCGCTGCATCAACTGACCACCGGCGGAGTGACCGATGAGCACGATTTCCTTCAGTGCCGGGAAATGCTGGCGGTTGCCGAGGTAGGCGAGCAGGTCGTCGAGCACGGTGAAACCGGCGATACCGGCGCGCCCGCTCTGCGACTCGGTGCCGTGCATCCACTTGTCTTTCGGCCACAGCGGCATGTCGTCACCGGCACGGCGGTCGCTGGGGGTGAGGAAGTTGGGCGCCAGCAGCAAGGTGTCGCTGGCGCTGAGACCCGCGTTTTCCAGCAGTTTTTCGCCGCTGTCGTAATAGTCGTCGGCGTTGCGGCGTACCCCATGCAGCAGCACCACGGCGCGCTGCACGGGCAGGCTGGCACGCTGCAGGTCGTTATTGGCGAAGGCAAGGAAGTTGTAGGGGGCAGTGTCGCCCAGGCGCAGGGTCTGGGGGGCGGCGACGGCCTGGACGGCCAGCAGGCTGGCGGCCAGGAGCAGCAGGGAGCGGGCGAGTATGCGCAGAACGTGATGCGGCATGTAACCACCTCGTAAGCGTGCGGTCCGGTCGTATCCCGTGGCAGTGTGGGGGATCGGCCGGTTTGATTGGAGTTATGGCGCCGATCCTAGCAGCGGTTTTTGCCGAGATAAAATATCTTGAATCGAGTGTCTTGATATCTTGAAAGTATCAAGTTGCCATTGCCGCTCTCCATACTAGAGAGATATTGGTTGGATATTTTTAATATATTTTTAATCTTCCAAACCCGCCGCTAGCATCCCGCCATGTTCGCCCCTCCTGAGCGACACATTCGCGGAACCGAAACCATGACAACAAGAAAGACCCCGCTCTACCTGGCCATCGCCTACGCCCTGTTCGCCGCGGCCACGGCCCAGGCCGCCAACACTGCCGACCTGCCGTGCAAGACCACCGCCGAATGCGCCGAGCAGGCGCGCAAGATCGGCGCCACCGTCGACAAGTCCGCGCTCAAGGGGGGCCAGCAGGAAAGCCAGTTCGACTGGCTCAACCGCATCAACAAGGCCTCCATCGTCATGCTCACCGAGCAGGGCATCGTGCCGGCCGACCAGGGCAAGGTGATTGCCGGCGGCGTGCGCTATGCCATCGACCAGGCCAAGCAGCCCGACGGCAAGCGCCCCAGCGATGTGTTGCAGCTCGAGCAGGTGATGATCGACAAGATTGGCCCGCAGGCTTCGCTGATCCACTCCGGGCGCAGCCGCCAGGACATGTACGCCACCTATCGCCTGGCCTCGCTGCGCGCCGAAGTGCTGGACTACAGCGACGCCCTGAACGCCACCCGCCAGCGTCTGCTCAAGCTGGCCTCGGTCAACGTCGACACCCTGGTGCCGGCCTACACCAACGGCGTGCAGGCCATGCCGATCAGCTACGCCCACTACCTGCTGGCGTACGAGGCTTCGTTCCAACGCGATGCCCAGCGCATCCATGACCTCTATGCGCGCCTGAACCTGAGCCCGATGGGCACCGCGGTGCTGGCCAATTCCGGTTACCCGCTCAACCGCGAGCGCCTGGCAACGCTCTTGGGCTTCGATGGCCTGCGTGAGAACTCGCTGGATGCCAGCCAGGTGTCGACCTACGACATTCCGCTGGAGGCTGCGAGCATTGCCTCGTCGTCGGCCATTCGCGTGGGCGCGATCATGGGCGATATCCACACCCAGTACCACCAGACCCGCCCGTGGCTGCTGCTCGACGAGGGCTCGACCTACACCAGCAGCGCCATGCCGCAGAAGCGCAATCCAGGCCTGCTGATGCGCACCCGCGAGTCGGCTTCCGATGTGGTCGGGCTGGCCAACGCCACCACCGTGCGAGCGCATAACGTCACTACCGGTATGACCGACTACAAGGCCGCGTTCGACGACCTGGGGCTGTTCAAGTCGGCCAACGAAATGTTCGAGCGCATGGACCTGGTGCTCGATGCCCTGCAGATCAATGCTGCCCGCGCCGAAGAGGAACTGGACGCCGACTGGACCACGTCGATGGAGCTGGCCGACACCCTGGAGCGCCAGCACCACGTGCCGTTCCGCATCGGCCACAGCTTTGCCTCGCTGATCGTCGAGAAGGCCCGTGCCGAGGGCACGCTGCCCAAGGACTTCGCCTACGCCGATGCCCAGGCGCTCTACACCCAGGCGGCGATGAAGTACAAATGGCAGGACGACCAGCTGCCGCTGAGCGAGGCTGCCTTCCGCGCCAGCCTGTCGCCACGGGCGATGGTCGAGAGTCGCCAGGGCACTGGTGGGCCGCAGCCGAACGAAGTGCGGCGCATGCTGATGGAAGCGGGCAAGCGCCTGGCGGCGGACCAGGACTGGATGAAGCTGCACCGGCAGAAGCTGGTGGATGCCGATGCGGCGCTGGACAAGGCGTTCGACAAGCTCGCCGGGCAATAACAACGACGCAATCGTGTGGCAACTGCTTGCTCAAAACTCTAAGGCCTGCCCAATCCCTGTAGGAGCGGGCTTGCCCGCGAACACGGGCGTAGCCCGTGCCAGGCAGCGCGGTGCATGGCACCGGCTGTGCCGGTGTTCCCGGCGGTTCAAGGTTGCTTGGGAATTATCCTGCGCGTCACGCAGCCGTTTCTCTGTTGTTGAAGATAAGCATCGGGACTAATTTCCCAGGGGCGCCCATATGGGGACCGGGTGTGAGAGCTATGCCTTTTGCGTAGAGGCTGGCAGGTGCTTGCCGAAAGCTTTTCAGCGTCTATGAGATCGAGCGCCGCCCGCGCGGCGCTTCGCGGGCAAGCCCGCTCCTACAGTTTGTTTCGGGCCAATTAATCCTGTGGCATTTTCGCGCGAACCCTTTGGCGCACGGCGCGATATCGAGTCGTACACACCAGGCGGTCGCGCGCCTGTGGCACAGGCATAACTGGCCCGAAACAAATGTAGGGGCGGCGGTTCGGCGCTCCGACTTGCCCGCGAAGCGCCGCGCGGGCGGCGCTCGATCTCACAGGCGCTGAAAAGCTTCAGGCAAGCACCTGTCAGCCCTCACGCAATCACATGCGCACACCTTGAAAGAGAAGGGTGTGAGAACCCGCTATCTAGTTGCAGTTCAACGCTGTCATGGCAGCTGTGTGTGGGCAGGCTTTATGCCTGGCCGGCTTTTGCTCTGTGTTGGTCCGGTCTCTCACCCCACCACAGCTGCCACCCGGGGGAAATATGATGTCCCCATGCCTCAGAAAATTCCGAATCTCGCCGGCACCGCTTCAGTTCAAGGTGTTTGTGTAGAGGCTGGCAGGTGCTTGCCGAAAGCTTTTCAGCGCCTATGAGATCGAGCGCCGCCCGCGCGGCGCTTCGCGGGCAAGCCCGCTCCCACATTTGTTTCGGGCCAGTTATGCCTGTGCCATAGGCTCTCGACGCCTGGTGTGTACGACTCGATAACGCGCCGTGCGCCAAAGGGGTCGCGCGAAAATGCCACAGGATTCATTGGCCCGAAACAAATGTAGGAGCGGGCTTGCCCGCGAAAAGTACACCGCGATGCATGGCACCGGCTGTGCCGGTGTTCGCGGCGGTTCGGCGCCCGACAAGCCTGCTCCCACAGTTGCCCTAGCCCAACACCTCGCGCAATCGTGCCCGATCCACTTTCCCGTGCCACCAGGCAATCGCCAGGCACGCCACGCAATTGCCCACCACATTGGTCACCGACCGGCATTTCATCAGCCGCTCCACGCCGATCAACAAACCAATGCTCTCCAGCGGCACGATGTCCAGCACGCTCAAGGTCGCCGCCAGGGTGACGAAGGCCGAGCCGGCCACGCTGGTCGAGCCGAGCGAGGTGAACAGGCTGACCAGCACGATGGTCGCCAGCAGCGAGGGAGTCAGGTCGATATGCCCAAGCTGTGCGAGAAACAGCACCGCGACGATCAGGTACAGGCTCGAGCCATTGAGGTTGAAGCTGTAGCCGGCAGTGAGGGTCAAGCGCAGGGTCTGGCTGTCGCAACCCGCCGCTTCGAGCTTTTCCACCAGGCGCGGCAGGGCGGCCACCGACGAGCCGGTCGAGATCACCAGCAGCAGTTCTTCCTTGATGTAGCCCACCAGCCGCGCCAGGCGACAGCCGAGCAGACGCATCACCAGCAGCGGCACCAGCAGCAGGTAGGCCAGGCAAGCGGCGTAGGCAGCAACGACGAACTTGGCCAGGGGAATGGCGGCGTCCAGGCCGTACTTGCCGATGATGAAGGCGATGGCACCAAACGCGGCCAGCGGCGCGAAGCTGACGATCAGGCGCATGATGCGGAACATCCAGGCCATGGTCCGGTCGAGCTGGCGGGCCAGGCGCCGGCCGGTTTCGCCGCTGCGCCCCAGCAGCAGGCCACATACCAACGCGGCCAGCAGCACCTTGAGGATCGGGCTTTCTTCCAGCGAGTCGAGCAGCAGGGTCGGCAGGCGCGAGAGCATCGGACCGTCGCCGGCCAGCAGCGGCACCGACCACACATGGCTGGAGCTTTCCAACCCCGCACCAGGGCGCAGCAGCAAAGCCACCACCAGGCCAATCAGCAGCGAAAGCAACGACATCAGTTGCCAGTAGGCCATGGCCTTGAGGCCGAGGCGGGCGGTGGCGCGGTAGTCGCTCAGGGCGGCGGTGCTGGAGCAGACCAGGATGAACATCACCACCGGGGCACAGACGCCGATGATGGAAATGAACAGGTCACTGAGCGGCTTCATCTGCACCGCCAGGTCCGGCTGCCAGACACCCAGCAGCGCACCGGCCAGCAGGGCGAGCAGCAGCAGGGCGAGGTCTGAACGAGAGCGATTGCGGATCATCGGCAGTTTTTGTTTTTTTCCGGTTTGCCGATTCTAGCGTGAATGGTGCGAGGACTGCGCATGCGCCACAATGCTCCTCGCCACCCGTCCCCGGAGCCTGCATGGAACTTCGTCACCTTCGTTACTTCGTCATGGTCGCCCAGGAAAAGCACTTCACCCGTGCCGCCGCGCGGCTGAACATGCAGCAACCGCCACTCAGCCAGCAGATCCGCGCACTGGAACAGGAGCTGGGCTTCGACCTGTTCATCCGCCATGCCAAGGGTGTCGACCTTACCGCTGGCGGCGAGGTGTTCCTTCAAGAGGCACTGGACATCCTGCAACGGGTCGAGAACGGTGCGCAGAAGGCGGCGCGCACGGCCAAGGGCATCGAAGGCAACCTCAAGGTCGGCTTCACCAGCTCGGCGGCGTCCCATCCATTGATCCCCCGCATCATCCGGCGCTACCGCGACCTGTACCCGGACGTCGATATCGCCTTGCACGAAGGCAACGCCCGCGAACTGACCGACGAGGTGAGCGACGACAGCGTCGACATCGGCATCCTTCGCGCGCCGGTCGACCGCCCACGCGGCATCGCCTATCACCGGTTGCTCAACGAAGAACTGGTGCTGACCCTGCCGGTTGGCCATCGCCTGCTCGACAGCGGTGCGGCCATTGCCCTCAAGGACCTGGCCGACGAGCCGTTCATCCTGGTGCGCCGCCCGGGGGCGCCGGGGATGTACGCCAATTTGCTGCAGGCGTGTCGCAATGCCGGGTTCGAGCCGAAGGTGGCGTTCGAGGTCGAGCGCATGCTGACCAACGTCAGCCTGGTGGCCGCAGGTGCCGGGGTGTCGGTGGTGCCGACCTCGATGCGCGGCTTTCACGAACACAGCGTGGCCTACCGGCCAATCCGCGACGCCCGGCCACGGCTGGCGGCGCCTATTACCTTGCTGTGCCGGCAGGACAACCCGTCGCCGCAGGCGGTGAATTTTGTGGCGTTGGCGCGGGAGCTGGGCAGCGAGTTGCGCCGTGAACGACGGGAGGCCGGTGGTGCTGCGTTAGCTACAGACTAATGACAACGCGGCGCCTGGCTAACAAGGCCGGGGCGCTGGGAGGGTAGGGTGGTCGCAACACTGCAAAGTCTGTGGCGAAGCGATTTTGGCCGACAGGCTTGTGGTGGCTGTTCCGGCCTCATCGCGGGACAAAGCCCGCTCCCACAGGTGTTCCGCAGGTTTCGGAGTCGTCGGGGCACCTGTGGGAGCGGGCTTGTCCCGCGATGAGGCCCTGAAGATCACCCCCCCCCTTCGGGAGCCTCACCATGTCATCCGCCCGCTTCACCCTGTTCACCGCCTCGGCGGTGTGCGCCCTGATCATCCTCGACACCAATATCGTCGCGGTCAGCCTGCCCAGCATCGCCCGTGACCTGTCCGGCTCGTTCGCCGACATCGAATGGGTGGTCAGCGCCTACCTGCTGGCCTTCGCCGCAGCCCTGCTCCCGGCCGGCAGCCTGGCCGATCGTTTCGGCCGACGGCGCATGCTGCAACTGGGCCTGGGCCTGTTCGGCCTGGCCTCGCTGGCCTGCGGCGCCGCGCCGACACTGATGTTTCTCGACCTGGCCCGGGCCGTCAAGGGCCTTGGTGCGGCGCTGTTGCTCACCGCCGCGCTGGCGGCCATCGGTCACCGCTTCCACGAACCCGAGGAGCGCCTGCGCGCCTGGGCGTTCTGGGGCGCGTGCATGGGCGCGACCATCACCTTCGCACCGCTGCTTGGCGGCCTGATCGCCAGCACCTTGGGCTGGCGCTGGATCTTCTACATCAACCTGCCGCTGGTGGTGGTGCTGGCGTTCATGGTCCGGCGCAGCATCGAGGAATCGCGCGACAGCGCCGCCGCTCGCCTGGATCCGTTCGGCAGCCTGACCTTCGCGGGTGCGCTGGGCTACCTGATCTGGGCGCTGATCGATGCCAACCGCGTCGGCTGGGACAGCGCCCCCACCCTCGGGCGCCTGGTGATCGCGGCGTTCCTGTTCTTCCTCTTCGTGTTGGTCGAGCGCAACCAGTCGCGGCCAATGATCGACCTGCAACTGATGCGCAGCGGGCGCTTCATCGGCGCTCTGCTCGGCATGTTCGCCTATGCCGCCTGCGCCCAGGTGATGATGACCCTGCTGCCGCTGTACCTGCAGAACGGCCTGCAACTGCCAGCGCTGGCCGCAGGTGCAGGCATGCTGCCGTTCGCCCTGGCGATGCTGCTGACACCCCGCCTGGGCATGCGCCTGTCGGCACGGCTCGGCTCGGCGCGCGTGTTCGCCCTGGGGTTGCTGCTGGTGGGGCTGGGCAACCTGTTGTGTTCGGCTGCAGCCGCGTACGGCGGTTATACCCGCTTCGCCCTGGCCAGCCTGGTGCTTGGCGCCGGGGCCGGGCTGCTCAACGGCGATACGCAGAAGAACATCATGGCCTGCGTACCGCGTGAGCGCACCGGCATGGCCTCGGGCTTGAGCACCACCACCCGCTTCGGCGCGATCGTGCTGGCCATCGGTGTGCTGGGCGGGATTCTGGCCAGCCGCAGCGGGCAGTTGTTGCGTGAGGCGGTGGCGGGCGTGGCGCCGGGGCAACTGGACAAGGTCGGCGACATGGCGACCCGGGTCGCGGCGGGCGATCTGCCGGCGGCGCTGGCGGTGGTCGATCCGAGTCTGCGCGACACCCTCGCGCCGCTGGCACGCCAAGCCTTCGTCGGCGGTTTCGAAGCGGTGCTGACGAGTGCCGGGGTGGCGGCGCTGGTGTTCGCCGTGGTGGTGGGGCTTCTGCTGAACCGACCACTCCCCGTGCCAGTCACGCAGCCGACCTGATGATTTAATTTCATGGTCGTTATCAATCAACGCGATTAGAAGGCTTCACATTCTCTGGGTATAAAGCATGCAAAAAATGATGGCAAAAAGCTTTTATGCACTCGGGGGAGGACACCATGTTCAGAGGAATCAGCATCACCATGAGGTTGGCGCTGGGGTTTGCATTGGTCGTTGGGTTGATGCTGGTCATCACCGCTATCGGCGTGCACCGGGTGGGCGGGATCGACGCGCTGCTCACCGAGGTCAGCGGCAACACCACGGTCAAGCAGCGCTATGCGATCAACCTGCGCGGCAGTGTGCATGACCGCGCCATCGCCATCCGCGATGCCGTGCTGACCCACGATGACGGCCAGCTTTCGGGCTTCCTCCAGGACATCAAGCGCCTGGACGACTTCTACCAGACCTCAGCGGTGCCGCTGGCCAAGATGCTCGGTGAGCCTCAGGCCGGTGCCGACGAGCAGCGCCTGCAGCAGCAGATCCAGGGCATCGAGCGTACCGCCCAGGCCGCCACCGCACAGTTGCTGGAGCTGCGCCACAAGGGCGACTTCGAGCAGGCCCAGGCGCTGTTGCTGGCCCAGGTCGCGCCGGCGTACAAGGAATGGCTGCGCAGTATCAACGCCTTCATCGACCTGCAGGAAAAGGATGTAGTGCGCGACATCGGCATCGTGCGTGACAGCGCTTCGGGCTTTGCCGGTTTGATGCTCTGGGCCGCGGCCCTGGCTGCGCTGCTCAGCGTCGGCGCCTCGCTGCTGATCATCCGCAGCATTCGCTCGACCCTGGGCGCCGAGCCCGAGGAAGTGGCGCAACTGCTGCGTGGCTTGGCCCGTGGCGAGATCGACCAGAGCGTACGCAGCCAGCACCCGGACAGCGTGATGGGCGCGCTGGGCACCACCAACCGTCACCTCACCGAGATCATCGCCCAGGTCAACCAGGTGGCGACCGACCTGGTCGCCTCGTCCAGCCGCATGAGTCAGGGCGCCGCCGCCAACCAGGGGCGCATGCAGCAGCAGAGCGACGACACTCAGCACATGGCCAGCGCCGTGTCGCAGCTGGTGGCCGCGATCAACGAGATCGCCGGTTACGCCGCCGCGGCAGCGCGGGCCTCCGAGGCGGCTGACCAGGAAGTGGATGCTGGCAAGACCGTGGTCGAAGGTACCGCCAGCTCCATGCACGAGCTGGCCCAGGTGCTGGAGTCGGCCACCGAGGCGGTGTTGCAGGTCGCCTCTGACAGCCAGGCCATCGAGAGCATCATCGAGGTGATCAACTCCATCGCCGAGCGCACCAACCTGCTGGCGCTCAATGCCGCGATCGAGGCGGCGCGTGCCGGCGAGTTCGGCCGGGGCTTCGCGGTGGTCGCCGACGAGGTGCGCTCGCTGGCCAACCGCACCCAGGAATCGACTCGCGAGATCCGCGGCATGATCGGCAAGCTGCAGGAGGGTGCCGGCAAGACTGCGCAGATCGTCGGCGACAGCCGCGAGCTGGCGCAGGGCACGGTGGAGCGTACCCAGGTCGCACAGCGTTCGCTGAACGAGATCCGTCGCGAGGTGGCAGCGATCAGCCAGATGAACAACCAGATCGCCGCGGCTTCGTCGCAGCAGGATGTGGCGGCGAGCATGCTCAGCCAGGACATCAATCGCATCCACGCCTCCTCGCGTGATGCCCACGCAGGTTCCACGCGCCTGGCCGGGGACAGCCAGGAGCTGCTGGAGCTGGCGGATGCGCTGGGCAGCCGGATGGGCTTCTTCAAGACTGCCGGGTAGTTCCCCCAGGCCCGACCTTTTCGCGGGTAAACCCGCTCCTGCAGGGATTGC
>NZ_BCBT01000043.1:0-57425 GCF_001320965.1 Pseudomonas sp. NBRC 111143
TCGAAGCCCTTCACGCCTTACCGAACTCGCTTAACTTGTTGATTAACAAGAAGTTTTGCGTTCCGTTTGCTGCGGAAGTGGGGCGCATTATAAGGGGATATGAGAGGGCGTCAACCTTTTATTTCATAAAATCTTGATCGAAATGAAGGGCTTAGCCCGCGCATTGCTCAAGAGCAGTTGCACCTGCCACTGGGATTTGCGCACTATATTGCGCAGCTCGCCCCTTCTACTTATTTAGGACTGCCCCACCCAAATGAACACCCAGCCCCGCAGCCTGGCCGCCACGCTGTTCCCTATCGGCCTGCTGTTGATTGCCATGGCTTCCATCCAGTCTGGAGCGTCACTGGCCAAGAGCATGTTTCCAGTTGTCGGCGCTCAGGGCACCACAACGCTGCGCCTGATCTTCGCCAGCATCATCATGCTTGCATTGCTGCGCCCGTGGCGCGCCAGGTTCAATGCCAGCACCCTGCGCAGCGTCATCATCTATGGGCTGGCCCTGGGCGGCATGAATTTCCTTTTCTATATGTCGTTGCGCACCGTTCCGCTGGGCATCGCCGTGGCGCTGGAGTTTACCGGCCCGCTGGCGGTAGCGATCTTCGCTTCGCGCCGCGCCCTGGACTTTCTCTGGATCGCGCTCGCCATCGTCGGCCTGCTACTGCTCATCCCGACAGGGCAGACGGGGGCCTCCCTCGACCTGACCGGCGCGGCCTACGCCTTGGGTGCCGGCGTCTGCTGGGCGCTCTACATTTTATATGGCCAGCGAGCAGGCGCGGAAAACGGTATCCAGACCGCGGCATTGGGCGTATTGATCGCGGCGCTGTTCGTGGCTCCCATCGGTATCGCCCACGCCGGTAGTGCCTTGCTCACTCCAGCACTGATTCCGGTCGCACTTGCCGTGGCGATCCTGTCTACCGCCCTCCCCTACAGCCTGGAAATGGTCGCACTGACACGAATGCCCGCGCGAACCTTCGGCACACTGATGAGTATCGAACCCGCATTCGGTGCACTGTCGGGGCTTCTATTCCTTGGAGAGGTTCTCAGCTTGACCCAGTGGTTGGCGATCCTGGCAATCATTACCGCCTCGGTCGGGGCCACACTGTCGATGCGCAAGGAAAGCAGCCCTCCCGTAGCGGCTGACTGATTTGAGAAATAGTTTCATTTGAACAGCTTCAGCCTTGTACCCGCCTATAAGGCTGTTTAAGCTGTCACAGCATCATCACCTTCAGACGATCTACTGAGCCGGGCACGGAAGCAGGGGAGTTTCAGGCAGAACGCAGTCATCACTACAAGGGCGGACAATGCTCACCGCCCAGATAAGGACAGGAATGAAACGTATTTTTCTCATCCTGGCCATCTTGGCCATTGCTGGGTGTGCCGCTACAGCCAAGACCGAGGTGAAGCGAGGGAAGAAGGGCTTGCACATCAACTGCTCCGGGCTTTCATCATCCTGGGACAAGTGCTACGCCAATGCGCAAGCGTCATGCGGCAGCAAAGGCTACAAGGTAATCGCGCGCTCCAGCGACAGCGACGAAGAGCCGGGCGACTACGTGTTCGGAATCAACCCAGCCGGCTATACCAGCCGCAGCATGATCGTCATCTGCAAATAAACGAAAGGGCAGCCTCAGGCTGCCCTTTCTCGTTCCAGTCGATCAGACCGGCTGCGTACGCAGTCTCAACCAGGCCAGTGCGTCGCCTTGCAACAGGGGCGCTAATCGCTCACACACGGTCTGGTGATAACGGTTGAGCCATTGGCGCTCCGAAACATCGAGCAACTCGGGCAGCAAGCATCGGGTGTCGATCGGGCAAAGCGTCAGGGTTTCAAAGGCCAGGAAGTCGCCAAAAGCGCTGTTGCCCGCCTCCCGATTAACCACCAGATTCTCGATCCGCACGCCCCAGGCTCCAGGTCTATAGGTGCCCGGTTCGATCGAACTGATCATCCCGACCTGCATGGCTGTCTGCGGAGTAGTTGCCGCCTGATAGGCAATGACCTGCGGCCCCTCGTGCACATTCATGAAGTAGCCTACGCCATGCCCAGTGCCATGGCCGTAGTCGACTTGATCGGCCCAGATAGGCGCCCGGGCGATGGCATCGAGCAGCGGCGAAAGAATGCCCCGTGGGAAAGTCGCCCGCGACAACGCGATCACTCCCTTGAGCACCCGCGTACAGTCCTTCTTCTGCTCCAGGCTGGGTGTACCAATCGGCACCATCCGGGTAATGTCGGTAGTCCCGCCCAGGTACTGGCCGCCCGAATCGATCAGCAGCAGGCCATTACCCTCGATCACCGCATGCGACTGTTCGGTGGCGCGGTAATGGGGCATCGCGCCATTGGCGTTGAAGCCCGCGATGGTCGAGAAGCTCAGCGAGACGAAGTCAGGGCGCCGCGCACGTGCCGCGCTCAGTTGTTCATCGACCGTCAGTTCGGTGATGGTCTCGCGCCCAAGGTTGGCTTCGAACCAGGCGAAGAACTCGCATAAGGCTGCACCGTCCTGCTCCATCACCTGACGAATATGAACCAGGTCCGCCTCGCCTTTGCGCGACTTGCTCAGCGTAGTCGGATTGATGCCCTCGACCAATACGACCCGCTCGTCGAGCTTGTCCAGCAGGCCCTGGGTGACACGCGCCGGATCGACCAGCAGGCGGGTGCCGCCAACGAGGCTCGCAAGTGCCTGGCCAACTTCCGCGTAGTCACGCACCTGGATACCGTCGGCCGCCAGTACTTGACGCAGGTGAGTATTGATCTTGTCCTGACCGACAAAGAGCGTGGCTTGATCACGACCGATCAAGGCGAAGGAAACGAACACAGGGTTGTACGAAACATCACTACCGCGCAGGTTGAACAGCCAGGCAATGTCGTCCAGAGTTGCGATGAAATGCCAGTCGGCGCCCTTGCTGTCCAGGGCCTGCCGCAACTCTCCGAGTTTCTGCGCACGACTGACAGTCGCATGGGGCGGCAGGTGCTGATAGACGGGGTTGCCAGGCAAGGCCGGACGATCGCCCCAGACCTCACCCAGCAGGTCTCGGTCAGTCAGCAGTCTTACATTGCGAGCGCTCAGGCGCTCTCCCAATTGACGGGCAAAGGCCAGCGCCATGACCGCACCATCAACCGCCACGGCACCGCCGCTGGCAACCTGCTCACCCAGCCAATCCAATGCCCCCGGCTGACCTGGCAGTAGCTTCATCAGCTCGATGCCACTGCCCGCCAATTCCTTCTCTGCCTGCTCCCAATAGCGGCTGTCGACCCACAGCCCGGCGAATTCCGCGGCCACTACCAGCGTGCCGACCGAGCCCTGGAAGCCAGACAGCCATTGGCGTCCTTGCCAATGGCCGGGCAAGTACTCGGAAAGGTGCGGATCGGCAGAGGGCACCAACAGGGCATCGACACCCTCCCTGGCCATGACATCGCGCACACGCGCCAGGCGTGCCGGTATGGATTCCTTAAGGGGGTTCAGACTGCTCATGCGCTCTCCTGCGATCACATCTTGGACGGTTCCAGGTCGGGATAATGGAACAGGCTGCGAACGCCCGCAATCGGATCGCCCACAAAGAGCCTGCGATAGCTTGGAGCGCCTCGGCCGCCAGTCCAACGGGCTGAACTTTCGAGCTGTCTGGAATTTCACAGTTCGTACAGCCCCAGCGGATGAGATCGCACATGGCCCACCCCCACGAGTCGAAAATCGCCGTCGTACTCCTCGACACCCGCGAACGCACCCCGGACCATGAATATGCCACTCACCAGAAGCTCGCCGAGATCCTGGCGCAATTGCTTGGCATATCCGTCTTCAACCCTGGACAACCGGCCGGCCAGGCCAACCACTATTATTACCTGCCCACGGAAACCTTGATCGGCCAGCAACAGGGCATCCGCTGCGAACAGGACCTGTTCGGCGGCCTGGTCAGCCATCCCTACATGGCGACCAAGGCTATTTCCCACCCACTACCCGCCAATGCAGTCTTTCCGCCGGGTTGGACTGACGCCTTCGCGCAACAGGCCAGCGGTGCCCTGTTGCGCGGCTACACGGTCTTTTCCAAGGACGACGCTCGACGAGCAGCCGACTTGCTATTGCGCAGCGGCCCCGTTCGGGTCAAACCCGTATTGGCCCGTGCCGGTCGCGGCCAGCAGGTAATCGATACCCTTGACGCACTTGCCCCCTTGCTCGCGACCTTGGACGACAAGGCACTTGGCCTTTGGGGACTAGTGCTGGAGGAAGACCTGCATGAAGTAGAAACCTTCAGTGTTGGCCAAGTGCGTGTCGCTGGCCTCACCTGCAGCTACTACGGTACCCAGCAACTCACCCAGGATCATCAGGGCCAACAAGTCTACGGTGGCTCAGATCTGATGGTAGTACGCGGCGACTATCAGGCGCTGCTGCAGCGCCCGCTGGAAGATTATCTGCGCCTGGCTATCAATCAGGCCATGACCTACGAGCAAGCGGCGGAACGACACTTCCCTGGTTTCATCGCCTCACGCCGCAACTACGACATCGCCCGTGGCCTCGACGCACGTGGCCACCTGCGCAGCGGCGTCCTGGAGCAATCGTGGCGCCAGGGTGGCGCCAGCAGCGCAGAGCTCCTTGCCGTGCGCGCCTTCGCCGACGATCCGACGCTGCAGCAGGTACGCGCATCCACCCACGAGGTGTTCGGCACGCCTGAACTTCCGGCCGACGCCACACTTTTCTATGAGGGGGACGACAGTGAACTCGGACAATTCTGCAAATTTGCACGGATTCGCGAGCATGGCCATTCAGAGTGAACAGGTCGAGCTACAGGTCGAGGGCGAAAGTATCGCCGGTACTTTGGTCAGTCCTGGCAGCAAGATGCCCGGCATTCTCTTCGTCCACGGCTGGGGCGGCAGCCAGCAGCGAGACCTGGCCCGTGCCCGACAGATTACCGGGCTGGGCTGCGTGTGCATGACCTTCGACTTGCGCGGACACGAAAAGACCGAAAGCCAGCGATTGACGGTGACCCGTGAGCAGAACCTCACCGACCTGCTGGCCGCCTACGATCGACTGGCCTCGCACCCTGCCGTCGATCCCGGCGCCATTGCGCTGATCGGCAGCAGCTATGGCGGTTATTTGGCCACCCTGCTGACCGCACATAGACCCGTGAAATGGCTGGCGATGCGGGTACCTGCATTGTACTGGGACGATGAATGGGACACTCCAAAGCAAGCACTCGACCGCCAGCGCCTGAATCACTATCGCCAACGCATTCTGGGGCCGGCCGACAATCGTGCCTTGGCCGCCTGCGCCGAGTTCACTGGCGATGTCCTGCTGGTGGAGTCCGAGCACGATGACTATGTGCCGCACAACACCCTGATGAGCTATCGCTCCGCGTTCGTCGGCGCCCATTCACTGACCCATCGCATCGTCGACGGGGCCGACCATGCACTGTCCAGCGAGGAAAGCCAGAAAGCCTACAGTTCGATCCTGGGTACATGGATTGGAGAAATGGTCATCGGCGCACGGCTAGACCGCTACCCGCACTACGCTCCCTGGTACGCCTGAGGCTCACCGACCTCGCAATGCAAGCCGCCGTCGCTGCCTCGCACCAGGCTGCGCAAGGTCTGGTAGGCCGTGAAATTGACACCGCGTGCCTGGTGACGCTGCAACAGGTCGAGGAACGGCTCCTCGACGAAACAGGGCGCGGCAGCCGCCCACTCCTGGCGCGATTGCCACCGCAGGTATTGCAACACCCGACTGCCATCGACACTGGCCTGAATGCTGACACCCAGCAGACCATCGCAACGGCTGGCGATCTCCTCCGCTCGCAGGACCAACGCTTCGGCCAGGGCCTGTTGCCGAATCGCCGGCACTTCGTACTCGATCATCTGGGTAAACCATAGGGAATGAGGGGTGGCCACCATGAACAGTCTCCTTGCTCGGGGTACTTGCAGCGTGATGGCGAGCAGGGTAAAACCTCGAGTTAAGTCAAGGTCAAGGAATATTTCGACATGCCCAGCAAGGACGTGACGGCGCCGGAACGCCTGCTCAGCGTAGGCCAGTTGGCCGCGCGCAGCGGCGTCGCGGTGACCGCGCTGCACTTCTATGAAAGCAAGGGACTGATCCACAGCACCCGCAACAACGGCAACCAGCGCCGCTTCGAGCGAGCCATGCTACGCCGGGTGGCAGTGATCAAGATGGCGCAGCGCCTGGGAGTACCGCTGGCGCAAGTCGCCGAAGCGCTCGATACCCTGCCCAAAGGGCACACGCCGACCGCTGAAGACTGGCAGCGTTTTTCCGCACGATGGCGAGAAGACCTGAACCAGCGCATCGAAGATTTGATGATGCTGCGCGACCAGCTGGATGGCTGCATTGGCTGCGGCTGCATGTCATTGAAGGAATGTCCGCTGCGCAACCATCGCGATCGCCTCGCCGAGGAAGGCCCTGGGCCTCACCCGCTAGGCCCAGACGCTCAGGCAACCACGGCGAAACGTCGCCGGTAGTCACTGGGTGTCAGGCCGGTGACGCGCTGGAACACCTTACGAAAGGCACTGGGGTCCTGATAGCCCACGCCCCAGGCAATCTGGTCGACGCTGCGCCGGGTGAACTCCAGCAGGCGGCAGGCACGTCCTACCCGGACCTGCTGGCAGTATTGGGTAGGGCGCAATCCGGTCGCAGCGCGAAAACGCCGCAGAAACGTACGCTCTTCGAGCCCGGCACATCCAGCCATGTTTGCCAGATTGGCCTCTCGCGCACCACTCCCCTGCAGCCAGTGCTGCACCTTCAGCACCGCTTCATCGCCGTGATCCAGCCTCGGTGTGAACAACGCACCGGGCAGCGGGGTCGGCACCGGATCGACCGCCAGGTAGCGTGCAGTCTCGCGCGCCAGGGTGGCACCCAGGAAACGCTCAAGCAGACGCAGCCCGAGCTCGGTCCAGGCCATCAGCCCGGCCGACGTCATGATGTCGCCATCGTCCAGTACCGCTACGCTGGCATCGGCGCGTACTTGCGGGTAGCGCTCGGCCAAGGTCTGGGCGTAATTCCAGTGGGTACTCGCCGAACGCCCGTCCAGCAGGCCACTGGCAGCAATGAAGAACACGCCGATGCACACCGAAGCGAGCACAGTGCCGCGTGCATGCCACTGGCACAAGTGCGCGCGGTGTCGCTCAAGGAGCGCAGGTGCAGGTGCCGGGCCAAGGCTGGGCGGCACCACCAGTACCTTGAGGTCATGGCGCGCGCCCGGCAGGCTGTCGTACACCTCGCAGAGTTCACCGGCCTGATCGAGTTGCCAGTGGCTGATACGGATCGGCAGCAGCTTCCCATCACCGAGTTCACAGGCGACCTGATTGGCGACCGTGAACAGGTCGGTCAGCCCATGTACAGCGGCACGCTGCGCATCGGGATAGACCAGCACACCGATTTCCAAGCCTGTACCCATGTCAGTTTTTGCCCTCATTGTGTCGGTCGCGCCAATCCCCATGTCGGTCGTTCAAGCCTATAACTATCGCCACACCACGACCACGCCCAAGGAGGCGCGCAACATGAGCAAGCAGGCCCTGATTCTCATCGATATCCAGAACGATTACTTCCCCGGTGGCAAATGGACCCTCGACGGCGCCGATGCGGCGGCCGACAACGCCGCCCGCCTGCTCGCCGCTGCCCGCGAGCGCGGCGACCTGGTCGTGCATGTGCGCCACGAGTTCGAATCAGCCGATGCGCCGTTTTTTGCACCTGGCTCGCCAGGCGCCGAGATCCACGCCAAGGTACTGCCGATCAGCAGCGAGCCGGTGGTGCTCAAGCATCAAGTCAACGCGTTTCGCGACACCGAGCTCAAGTCGCTCCTCGACAAGCATGAGGTAAAAAACCTGACCATCGTCGGCGCCATGAGCCACATGTGCATCGATTCGGCAACCCGCGCTGCCGCAGACTTCGGCTACCAGGTCTCGGTGGCGCACGACGCCTGCGCCACGCTGGCTCTGGAGTTCAATGGACAGACGGTGCCCTCATCGCACGTGCACGACTCGGCCATGGCGGCGCTAGCTTTCGCCTTTGCCGCCGTCGAAAGTACCGATACGTTGCTGGCCAAGTAGGCTGGGTGGATCAGATCACCACATTGCGCACGAATCGCGTGGGCTGGTCGCCGTCGTTGCGGTACGCGTAGCGGCAGTCGCTGGGGAAGATGTGGAACTCCCCAGCGCGCAGGCGCAGTTCACCGCTTTCGATCAGCAGCGTCAGACAGCCCTCGGTCACATAGATCTGCTCGCTCCAACCCTCGGCATCAGCCTCACTGGCATAGTGCTCGCCCGGTGCCAGGGTCCACTCCCAGAGCTCGACCTCGCGCCGCGCGGGGCTACTACCCAGCAGTACCGCGCGGCTGTCCGGCTGCTCACCGGCCCAGGCCAGCTCATTGATGCGTGCAGGATCGCGTTGCTCGGGCGCCTGGATCAGCGTACTGAACGCCACACCCAGCGCTTCGGCGATCAGGTCGAGGGTGGTGAGGCTGACGTTCTTCTCGCCTGCCTCGATGGCAACCAGCATGCGCCGGCTGACACCAGAGCTTTCGGCCAAGGCGGTCTGGCTCAGCCCCCTGTCGTTACGCAGGCGGCGGATGTTCTGACTGACGTGCTGCAGCACCGAAGCGCGGTGCGAGGAATCTTTGTGCACTATATTGCTCACTGGTAGGGGTTGCGCAGTATACTGCCCACTTTGCGGCGATTGTGCGCCGCCCCTTCCGAGTGCGCAAGACCATGACCCACACCAGCAGCAGCCCGCGGCCGTCCGTATCCTTTCGCCTGAGCAAAGCCGAATGGGTGCTGGTGTTCATCACCATGCTCTGGGGCGGCACCTTCCTGATCGTGCACAACGTCATGAGCGTGAGCGGACCGATGTTCTTCGTCGGCCTGCGATTCGCGGCAGCGGCACTGTTCGTCGGGCTGGTATCGGCGCGAGCGCTGTCGGGCCTGACGTTCACCGAACTCAAAGCCGGCGTGCTGATCGGTGTATCGATCATGCTCGGCTACGGCTTGCAGACCATGGGCCTGCAAACCATCAGCAGCAGCCAGTCGGCCTTCATCACGGCCCTCTACGTACCCTTCGTGCCGCTGCTGCAATGGTTGGTGCTGGGGCGCCGGCCCGGCCTGATGCCAAGCATCGGTATCTGCCTGGCCTTTGTCGGCCTGATGCTGCTGGCCGGCCCTGAGGGTGGTGCGCTGAATTTCAGCGAAGGCGAAATCGTGACCTTGGTCAGCGCCGTGGCCATCGCCGGCGAGATCATCCTGATCAGCCGTTATGCCGGAAAGGTCGATGTGCGGCGGGTCACCGTGGTGCAACTGGCAACTGCCTCGGCGCTATCATTCCTGATGATCGTTCCGACCCAGGAGCGCATCCCGGATTTCTCCTGGCTGCTGTTGGCCAGCGCCCTTGGCCTGGGCGCCATGAGCGCGGTAATCCAGGTGGCGATGAACTGGGCGCAGAAATCTGTCTCGCCAACCCGTGCCACGCTGATCTATGCCGGCGAACCGGTCTGGGCCGGCATCGTTGGTCGTATCGCAGGGGACCGCTTGCCAGGCGTGGCGCTTATTGGTGGCCTGCTGATCGTGATCGCCGTGGTCGTCAGCGAACTGAAGATTCGCCGCGATCGCGATCCCCTTCCAGAGCCGCAAGGCCTGACGCCAAGCGAAAGCGAGACAGGGCGTTGAACTCCTGATCAGCGGCTATGCTCTGAAAAAAACTGTTATAAAAAAACAGCTTGTCACAGCGCTTTTGTAGGATTCTGCCACAGCTTGCGTGTTGGTGATCACCAGCGTGGCACGTATGATCCATTGCAAACCTCCGTAGATTAGAACGCTATGTCTTTGATAGTGCTATTGCTTCTGCCCTTCATCGGCTGTTGCCTGGCAGCCGTGCTGCCGCACAATGCGCGTAACGCCGAGTCCATTCTCGCCGGGCTCGTGGCCTTGGTCGGCACTGTCCAGGTAGCGCTGCTGTACCCGCAGATCGCCCATGGCGGCGTGATCCGCGAAGAATTCCTCTGGCTGCCCAGCCTCGGGCTCAACCTCGTGCTGCGCATGGATGGCTTCGCCTGGCTGTTCTCGTTGCTGGTGCTGGGCATCGGCACATTGGTGTCGCTGTATGCGCGCTACTACATGTCACCCCAAGACCCCGTGCCACGATTCTTTGCCTTCTTCCTGGCATTCATGGGGGCAATGCTCGGGCTGGTGATTTCCGGCAACCTCATTCAGCTGGTGTTTTTCTGGGAGCTGACCAGCCTGTTTTCTTTCCTCCTCATCGGCTACTGGCATCACCGCAGCGATGCCCGCCGCGGCGCTTACATGGCGCTGATGGTCACAGGTGCAGGTGGTTTGTGCCTGCTGGTCGGCGCCTTGCTGCTGGGCCATGTGGTCGGCAGCTATGACCTGGACAAGGTCCTGGCCGCTGGCGAAACCGTCCGCCAGCACGCGCTCTATCCCATATTGCTGCCGCTGATCCTGATTGGCGCCCTGAGCAAGAGCGCGCAGTTCCCCTTCCAGTTCTGGCTACCGCATGCCATGGCTGCACCCACACCGGTCTCGGCCTATCTGCATTCGGCGACCATGGTCAAGGCCGGGGTGTTCCTGCTGGCACGCCTATGGCCAACGCTGTCGGGCACCGAGGAGTGGTTCTGGATCGTCGGCGGGGCAGGCGCCTGTACCCTCCTGCTGGGTGCCTTCGCGGCGATGTTCCAGAATGACCTCAAGGGGCTGCTGGCCTATTCGACCATCAGCCACCTGGGCCTGATCACCCTGCTGCTGGGCCTGAACAGCCCGCTGGCCGCTGTCGCTGCAGTGTTCCACATCCTCAACCACGCCACCTTCAAGGCCTCGCTGTTCATGGCCGCCGGCATCATCGACCATGAAAGCGGCACCCGCGACATTCGCCGTCTCAGCGGCCTGATACGCCTGGTACCCTATACCGCCACCCTGGCCATGGTCGCCAGTGCGTCCATGGCCGGCGTACCTCTGATGAATGGCTTCCTCTCCAAGGAAATGTTCTTCGCCGAAACCGTATTCATCAGCTCCAGTGCATGGGTCGAGGCCGCCTTGCCGGTGATCGCCACCCTTGCAGGCACGTTCAGCGTTGCCTACGCCCTGCGTTTCACGGTCGACGTATTCTTCGGCCCGACCGCCCAGGACCTTCCGCATACCCCCCACGAACCACCGCGCTGGATGCGCGCGCCGGTCGAACTGCTGGTCCTGACCTGCCTGGTAGTCGGCATCTTCCCTGCCCAGTCGGTGGGCCCGCTGCTCGCCGCCGCAGCGTTGCCGGTGGTGGGCGGCACCCTTCCGGAATACAGCCTGGCCATCTGGCATGGCTGGAACGCCCCCCTGATCATGAGCCTGATCGCCATGTGCGGCGGCGTGGTGCTCTACCTGTTGCTGCGCAAACAGTTGCGCCTGGGCCGTTTCCCCTACCCGCCACTGATCGAACGCTTCAATGGCAAGCGGCTGTTCGAGCACGGACTGGTACGTCTGATGCTGCTGGCCCGGCACCTCGAAGGACTGTTGACCAGCCGCCGCCTGCAGACCCAGCTGTTCATGCTGGTGGTCGCCGCCTTCCTCGCCGGCCTCACCCCCATGCTGTACAGCGGCATCAGCTGGGGGGACCGCCCCAAGATTCCGGGGTCCGGCGTATTCGTCGCGATGTGGCTGATTGCAATTGCCTGTGCCATCGGCGCAGCCTGGCAGGCCAAATACCACCGTCTGGCTGCGCTGATCATGGTCAGCGTCTGCGGCCTGATGACGTGCATCACCTTCGTCTGGTTCTCTGCCCCTGACCTTGCACTCACGCAACTGGTGGTCGAAGTCGTCACTACAGTGTTGATCCTGCTGGGCCTGCGCTGGCTGCCGCGCCGAATCGAAGGCGTCTCTCCCCTGCCTGGCAGCCAGGAGCGTGCACGCTTGCGACGCCTGCGCGACCTGCTGCTGGCAGTGCTGGTCGGCGGCGGTATGGCACTGCTGTCGTACGCCATGTTGACCCGTCCGACACCCAACGACATCTCATCGTTCTACCTGAGCCGTGCACTCCCCGAGGGTGGCGGTACCAACGTGGTCAACGTGATGCTGGTGGACTTCCGCGGCTTCGATACATTGGGTGAAATCACTGTACTGGTCGCCGTGGCGCTGACGGTCTTCGCCCTGCTGCGCCGCTTCCGCCCACCGAAAGAGAGCATGCAGCTGCCGACGCAACAGCGCCAGCTGGCGCCGGACGTAATCACCGACCTGGTCAATCCACGGCATGTCACCGACACTGCGCTGGGCTTCATGATGGTGCCTGCGGTACTGGTACGCCTGCTGCTGCCGATCGCCCTGCTGGTCTCGATGTACCTGTTCATGCGCGGCCACAACCAACCAGGCGGCGGCTTCGTCGCCGGGCTGGTGATGTCGGTGGCATTCATCCTCCAGTACATGGTCGCAGGCACCCAGTGGGTCGAGGCCCAGATGAGCCTGCGGCCGCTGCGCTGGATGGGCACCGGCCTGCTGTGCGCCACGCTTACCGGCATAGGTGCCATGTTGCTGGGTTATCCGTTCCTCACTACCCACACTGCGCACCTGCATCTGCCGTTGCTCGGTGACATCCATGTCGCCAGCGCCTTGTTCTTCGATATCGGCGTGTACACCGTGGTTGTCGGCTCCACGCTCTTGATCCTGACCGCCCTGGCACACCAATCGGTGCGTGCCTATCGCCCGGGCCATCCGAAATCCAGCCAGACAGGAGCCGCCTGATGGAAGAAGTCATCGCAGTCGCCATCGGCGTACTGGCCGCCTCCGGAGTCTGGCTGGTACTGCGCCCACGGACCTACCAGGTCATCATGGGCCTGTGCCTGCTCTCCTACGGCGTCAATTTGTTCATCTTCAGCATGGGCAGCCTGTTCATCGGCAAGGAGCCGATCATCAAGGAGGGCGTCCCACAGGACCTGCTGAACTACACCGACCCATTACCACAGGCGCTGGTGTTGACCGCCATCGTCATCAGCTTCGCCATGACCGCCCTGTTCCTGGTGGTCCTGCTGGCCTCGCGCGGCCTGACCGGCACCGACCATGTCGATGGCCGGGAGCGTGAGGAATGAGCTGGATGAATCAACTGATTGTCGCCCCGATCCTGCTACCGCTGGTAACCGCAGCGATCATGCTGCTGATCGGTGAAAAGCACCGCCAGTTCAAGGCCCGCCTGAACCTGCTGTCGAGCCTGATCGGCTTGGGTGTCGCCGTGACGCTGTTGATATGGGTACGCGGCCAGGGTCAGGCCGAGTCCATCGGTGTCTACCTGCCAGGCAACTGGCCGGCGCCGTTCGGTATCGTGCTGGTACTCGATCACCTGTCCGCACTGCTGCTTACCCTGACCGGTGTAATCGGCGTCAGCGCCCTGCTGTTCGCCCGCGCCCGCTGGGACGGCGCCGGCGCCAGCTTCCACGCGCTGTTCCAGATTCAGCTGATGGGCCTTTACGGCGCGTTCCTGACCGCCGATCTCTTCAACCTGTTCGTATTCTTCGAAGTGCTGCTGGCGGCGTCCTATGGCCTGCTGCTGCACGGTTCGGGACGCGCGCGGGTCAGGGCCGGGCTGCACTACATCGCCATCAACCTGTTCGCCTCTTCCCTGTTCCTGGTTGGCGCCGCCATGCTCTATGGCGTGACGGGCACGCTGAACATGGCCGACCTGGCGCTGAAGATCCCGTTGGTCGCAGAAGCCGATCGTGGCTTGCTGCACGCCGGAGCGGCGATCCTGGCCATGGCATTCCTGGTCAAGGCCGGGGCCTGGCCGCTGAACTTCTGGCTGGTGCCGGCCTACTCCTCGGCCAGCGCACCGGTCGCAGCACTGTTCGCCATCATGACAAAGGTCGGTCTGTACGCAGTGCTGCGGCTGTGGACACTTTTGTTCTCGGGCCAGGCAGGCGCTTCGGCAAATTTCGGTGGGGAATGGCTGGTGTGTGGCGGCCTCGTCACCCTCGCGGTGGCTGCCGTCTCGATTCTCGCCGCCCAGCGCCTGGAGCGTCTCGCCGCGCTGAGCATTTTGGTCTCGGCTGGCACCTTGCTTGCCTCGGTCGGCTTTGGTCAGGCAGCCCTCACCGGCGCGGCGCTGTTCTATCTCGCCAGCTCCACCCTGGCCTTGTGCGCCTTGTTCCTGCTGGCCGAATTGATCGAGCGTTCGCGCTCGGCCAACGAAGTGCCCCTGGACGACGAAGAGGACGCCATCCCGCCGCCGCTCGAATCCCTGCATCCACCCAAGGGAATCAACCTCGACGACGAACAGAAGGCAGTGATCGGTCAGATCATCCCCTGGACCATGGCCTTCCTCGGCTTGAGCTTCATCGCCTGCGCCCTGCTGATCATTGGCATGCCGCCGCTGTCCGGCTTCATCGGCAAGCTCAACCTGATCAGCGCCCTGTTCAATCCGCAAGGCCTGGGCATGGCGGCCGGGCAGCCTCTGTCAGCCGCTGGCTGGTGTCTGGTAGCCCTGTTGCTGCTATCGGGCATGGCATCGTTGATCGCCTTTGGCCGGGTGGGCATCCAGCGCTTCTGGAAGCCTGAGGAGCGGCCCTCGCCATTGCTGCGTCGCTATGAATGCATACCGATCGTGGTACTGCTGGGGCTGTGTATCGTCCTCAGCATCCAGGCCGAGCCGCTGCTGCGCTACACCCAGGACACCGCCGCCGGCCTGCAGGCACCCGACGCCTATATTCAGGCGGTCCTGTCAACCCGCCCCGTGCCTGGGCCGACCACCATGACGCAGGTGCAACCATGAACCGGCTGTTCCCCGCTCCGCTGCTGTCGCTGGCGCTGTTCGTGCTGTGGCTGGTGCTGAACCTTTCCGTCAGCCCAGGCAATCTGCTGCTTGGCGCCGCCCTCGGCATCCTCGCACCCGTGCTCATGGCACCATTGCGCCCGCAGCATGCCCATATCCGCCGCCCGCTGGTGATTGCTCGCTTGATCGGCCGTGTGGGCCTGGATGTGATCCTCTCGAACCTGCAAGTTGCCCGGGGCGTGCTGCGAGCCGGCGGCCATCCACCGCGCTCTGCCTTCGTGCACATCCCCCTGTCACTGCGCGACGCCCATGGCCTGGCCGCCCTGTCGATGATCACCACGGTGGTACCCGGCACGGTCTGGTCGGAGCTGGCCCTGGATCGCAGCATCCTGTTGCTGCATGTGTTCGACCTGGACGACGAAGCTACCTTCATCGAACATTTCAAGCACACCTACGAACGCCCGCTGATGGAGATCTTCGAATGACTGGCCTGCTCGCCAACGCCATTCTCGCCAGCCTGTTCATCTTCATCATCGCCATGGCCCTGGCGCTGGTCAGGGTGTTCCGCGGCCCTTCGGCGCAGGACCGGGTCCTGGCGCTGGACTACTTGTACATTCTGGCCATGCTGATGATGCTGGTGCTAGGCATCCGCTATGCCAGTGATACCTATTTCGAAGGCGCGATGCTGATCGCCCTGTTCGGCTTCGTCGGCTCCTTTGCCCTGGCCAAGTTCCTGCTGCGTGGGGAGGTGATCGAATGATGCAGACCGTCGAACTTCCGTTCTGGCTGGAGCTGGCCACGGCCGCGCTGCTGCTGCTAGGCAGCCTGTTCGCCTTGATCGGTGCAATCGGCCTGGTGCGCCTGAAGGACTACTTCCAGCGCATGCATCCGCCTGCACTGGCCTCGACTATTGGCGCGTGGTGCGTCAGCCTCGCCTCGATCCTGTACTTCTCCGGTCTCAAGCAGGGGCCGGTGCTGCATGCCTGGCTGATACCGATCCTGCTGTCGATTACCGTACCGGTCACGACGCTTCTGCTCGCGCGGGCCGCCTTGTTCCGCAAACGCATGTCGGGAGAACAGGTGCCGGATGAGGTCAGCAGCGGTGGCGATCGGGGCAACTGAGCGCCCGCTGAAGCCGCCTGGCAAACGCTGTTAGTGCTGGGTAAGGCGCTGCAGCTCGCGCCGAACCATAGCCACATAAGGAGGCGGGCCGAGCCGATAGAGCTCCCCCGCCACCCAGGCCAGCCAACCATCCTTCAACTGTGCTCGATGGGCAATCAGGCGCTCGGCGTCGAGGATTGCTTGCGCCTTGTGGCGCTGGTGAAACTCGGCGCGCCCCGCAGGCAGCTCATCGTCGCCACTCATTCACTGGCCTTGAAGGTGGTCAGCTCGCCCTTGCGCCATTTGGCGACCTTGCCGGTCACCGCCTTGAGCAGTTTGCCCAGGCCTTCCGCCACCTGGGACTGGGCAGCGAACACGAGCATCACGCCCTGCCCGTCACGGAAGACAATGCCATCGCCCTCGGGTACCGAGACGAACGCATAGTCACCCACGCCATAGACGTTGAACTTTATGTCGCGAAAGCGCAGCTCGAGCTTGCCACCCTCGCGGCTGGGCAGGACCGCGGCCCGGAAGTGATCCCCGACCTTCAGTTCCAGACGTTGCTTGTCATCGACGACCATCGCGTTGTCGGTATCGATCTCGGCCATGTACAGGCCATCGGGGTTCTGCTCGGTGACGTAGATGAAACGGCCCTGAAAGAGCTTGACCAACTTGGCCCGCAAGTCGCCCAGGGCGAACAGGGCGTGGGTATCCAGAGTACTGACTGCCAATGAAGTGATCCTCGAACCGGTTGTTTCCCGCCGCCACACGAAGTCGTGAAAGCGTGACGCGGCGGCCATTTCAAAACGATGTCTGAAAGGTTAGTGACATGATGCGTGAAACGTCTGCGGGGCTCGTCGATACGGCAGGCAGGATCTTTTACCCTCGCACGCCAGCCAAAACCCCAAGAGAACGCTCGGCATAGATCCCACAGGGGGAACAATATTGTCTGACAACAATGCCGCCAGAAAAGATGCAATAGATAAAGCCAGGCCCCTCGGCAGAATGGGTCCGGTATTCATCCATGCATTTACAGGGGAAAGAATATGCACGAAAACACCGAAATCCGTCGAGAGCTCTTGAGCATTTCTTACATCCGACCTGTGCGCAACATCGCTCGCTTCGTGGTCATTCCCGCCGGCGTCGAGTTCTTCCACATCACCGAGCGTGCCACTGGCCGAGTCATGGGCTTTCGCCGCAGCCACCTGGCAGCCTGCGAGCTGGCGCGAAGCCTGGATCTCTAGGCCGCATGTTGCTTCGCCAGTTGCTGCAACCAGGCAGCCTGACACTCCAGCGCTTCAGCCCGGCTGGCGAAGGCAGTACCGCGGCGCTCGCCATCGACCAACACCACCCAGCATGCCCGCTGCCCCTGTGCCTGCAGCATCGCTGGTACACCGGAGCCTATCACCACTGCCACATTGACCCGGGATTTCATGATTCCCCTCCACTTAATTAGCAAGCTAACTACATGGACAGAATACGACTCTCCAATGCCGGGAAAAAGCGCTTGCCCGCAGAGCTGTATTGCATCAATCGCAACAAATCGAAGTGCTTTCAGCCCCTACGGAAACGCGAAAGGCCCCACGGATTGCTCCGCAGGGCCTCGCGCCGAGTGCGTCCGGTCAGATCTGCCGCTGATGGCGGTCGAGCTGCTCGTGACGCTCCTGGGCTTCGATGCAGTATTTGGTGGTCGGGCTGATCAGCAAGCGTTGCAGACCAATCGGCTCGCCGCTGTCGTCGCACCAGCCAAAGCTCTCGTCAGCGATACGGCCCAGGGCCATCTCCAGCTGCGGCAGCAGGCGCTGGTCGCGCTCGATGGCGTTGACCAGCCAATGACGCTCTTCCTCGACCGAAGCCACATCGGCCGGGTCAGAGGGCGTATCCAGGCTTTCGATGGTGGCGCGGCTCAGCTCGATGCGCTCATGGGTCTCGACTTTCATCGCTTGCAGCAGCGCGGTGAAAAACCCGAGCTGATCGGCATTCATGTAGTCATCGGCCGACATGGCCAGCAACTGTTCCTTGGTCATCGATTTCTCTATGAAAAAATGTGCATTTGGGCGATTCGGGTGCCGCCGGCGATGGCTCGCAGGCAGCGGAATTCTTCAAGCGCCAACCGGCACTCTTTTACAGGGGGCGGCAGTCTAAGGTGCCCGGCCCCGTGGGGCAACATAAATGACAGAGGAATCTGCCGAATCGGACGGATTGCCCCGGGATCATAACCGGTGATGGACACCGGCACGGAGAGCGGCGCAGGCCCCAATAACGTAGCTCGCTCTCGTTGAACGACGCGAAGCAGCACGTTCTCACGAACTGAAACAAAGGGCAGCGCCCTGGCGCTGCCCCTCCACGTCAACGGTCCTTGAACTGAGCCTCGCGCTTGGCGATGAACGCTGCCATGCCCTCCTTCTGATCTTCCGTGGAAAACGCCGCGTGGAACACACGACGTTCGAAACGGACACCCTCGCTCAGGCTCACCTCGAAAGCACGATTGACGCTTTCCTTGACCATCATGCTCACCGGAATCGACTTGCTGGCGATGGTCGCCGCCACCTTCAGCGCCTCTTCCAGCAGCTCGGTCTGGGGCACCACGCGCGCCACCAGCCCTGCCCGCTCGGCCTCCTCTGCGCCCATCAGGCGGCCAGTCAGACACAGTTCCATGGCCTTGGCCTTGCCCACGGCGCGGGTCAGGCGCTGGGTGCCGCCCATACCCGGCAGCACGCCGAGGTTGATCTCCGGCTGGCCGAACCTGGCGTTGTCAGCGGCGAGAATGAAGTCGCACATCATCGCCAGTTCGCAGCCGCCGCCCAGGGCGAACCCCGAGACCGCGGCGATGATCGGTTTGCGCCGATTGGCGATGCGGTCGGCGTCGCTGAACAGGTCGTCGACGTAGATCTGCGGATACTTGAGCTCGGCCATCTCCTTGATGTCGGCACCTGCGGCGAAGGCCTTGGCAGAGCCGGTCAGGACCACGCAACCGATGTTCGGATCACGCTCGAGCTGGTCCAGGGCCTGATTGATCTCGGCCACGATCTGCGCGTTCAGGGCATTGAGCGCCTGGGGACGGTTGAGGGTGATCAGGCCGACCTTGCCGTGGATGTCCAGCAGGATTGTTTCGAATGCCATGCAAGCTGCTCCTTCAAAGATTGCGCGCAATGACCATGCGCTGAATGTCACTGGTGCCTTCGTAGATCTGGCAAACCCGCACATCGCGATAGATGCGCTCCAGCGGGAAGTCCTTCAGATAGCCATATCCGCCGAGCGTCTGCAAGGCATCCGAACAGACCTTTTCGGCCATTTCCGAGGCGAAAAGCTTGGCCATCGACGCCTCCACCAGCGCCGGGCGCCCGGCATCGCGCAGAGCGGCGGCATGTAGCATCATCTGCCTGGCCACGGCGATGCGCGTGGCCATGTCGGCCAGACGGAAAGCCACAGCCTGGTGCTCGACCAGCACCTTGCCGAAGCTCTGGCGCTCTTTGGCGTAGTCACGCGCGGCCTCGAACGCCGCACGGGCCATGCCGACAGCCTGCGAAGCGATGCCGATACGTCCGCCCTCGAGGTTGGCCAGAGCGATCTTGTAGCCCTGCCCCTCTTCGCCCAGGCGATTGTCCACCGGCACCCGCACGTCATCGAAAACGATCTGGCAGGTGTCGGAGGCGTGCTGCCCAAGCTTTTCTTCAACCCGCACCACCTGATAGCCCGGCGAATCGGTGGGCACGATGAACGCACTGATCCCACGCTTGCCCGCTTCAGGATCGGTGACAGCAAAGACGATCACCACGCCGGCGTTCTGACCGGATGTGATGAACTGCTTGCTGCCATTTAGCACATAGTGATCGCCATCCAGACGCGCGCGCGTTTTCAGACTGCTGGCGTCGGAGCCCGCCTGGGGCTCGGTGAGGGCGAAGGCGCCGATCATCGAACCGCTGGCCAGCGGCACCAGGTAACGCTGTTTCTGCTGTTCGGTTCCGAACTTCAGGATCGGCACGCAGCCCACCGAGTTATGCACGCTCATGATGGTCGAACAAGCGCCGTCGCCGGCGGCGATTTCTTCCAGGGCCATGGCGTAGGCGACATAACCGGTATCGCTGCCACCATACTGCTCCGGCACCAGCATCCCGAACAGGCCAAGCTCGGCCATCTCGTCGATCGCTTCACGCGGGAAACGGTGCTCCTTGTCCCACTGCTCGGCGAACGGCTTGAGGCGCTCCTGGGCAAAGTCCTTTACCGCGTCTGCGATCTGTTGTTGCTCGTCAGTTACCAGCATGGCGCACCTCAATACAGGCATTCGACCGCGATCGCGGTGGCTTCGCCGCCGCCGATGCAGATGGCCGCGATACCGCGGCTCAGGTTGTTCTGGCGCAGGGCCGACAGCAGCGTCACCAGGATACGAGCGCCAGAGGCACCGATCGGATGGCCCAGGGCACAGGCGCCGCCATGAATGTTGACCTTGTCATGGGGCAGGTCCAGGTGTTTCATGGCGGCCAGGGTGACGACGGCAAAGGCCTCGTTGATCTCGAACAAGTCCACATCCGCCACGTCCCAGCCAGTGCGTTTGATCAGTTTGTCGATGGCGCCGATTGGTGCGGTCGGGAACAGCGCCGGCGTATCGGCGAAGGCTGCATGACCGTGGATCACCGCCAGCGGCTTGAGGCCACGCTTGTCGGCTTCACTGCGGCGCATCAGTACCAGGGCCGCAGCGCCGTCGGAGATAGAGCTGGAGTTGGCGGCCGTCACCGTGCCGCCCTCGCGGAATGCCGGCTTGAGCTGGGGGATCTTGTCCAGCCGCGCCTTGGGCGGCTGTTCGTCGTCCTTGACAAGCCGTTTCTCCTTGCCCTCGGTGACCTCCACCGGCACGATCTCGGCGCTGAAGCGGCCATTCTTGATCGCGTCCTGGGCACGGGTCAGCGAGGCAATGGCGAAGTTATCCTGAGCCTCGCGACTGAAGGCCCCGGCCTGGGCGCAATCTTCAGCGAAGGTGCCCATCAAGCGACCTTTGTCGTAGGCATCCTCGAGGCCATCCATGAACATGTGGTCGATGATCCTGCCATGCCCCATGCGATAGCCGCCGCGGGCCTTGTCCAGCAGATACGGTGCGTTGGTCATGCTCTCCATGCCACCCGCCACGACCACATCGGCACTGCCGGCCAACAACAGGTCATGGGCCATGATCGCCGCCTGCATGCCAGAGCCGCACATCTTGTTCAGGGTGGTACAGGTGGTGTGCTTGCCCAGGCCCGCCCCGAGGGCGGCCTGGCGCGCCGGCGCCTGGCCAAGCCCGGCGGGCAATACACAGCCGAACAACACCTGCTCGACACTGCCGGCATCGATGCCGGCACGCTCGACTGCGGCGCGGATCGCTGCGCTGCCCAGTTGCGGCGCAGTGAGGCTTTTCAGGTCGCCCTGCAGGCCACCCATGGGCGTGCGCACGGCACTGACGATGACAATCGGATCATTGACGAGGCTCATGAGCTTTTCTCCTTACTTGGCAGCCATGCGCAGTGCACCGTCGAGGCGGATCACCTCGCCGTTGAGCATGCTGTTCTCGATGATGTGACGCGCCAGCGCGGCGTACTCCTGCGGGCGCCCAAGGCGTGGTGGGAAGGGAACGCCTGCGGCAAGCGAGTCACGCACCTCCTGGGTCATGCCCGCCATCATCGGCGTTTCGAAGATGCCGGGGGCGATGGTCATCACGCGGATACCGAAGCGCGCCAGTTCACGGGCGGTCGGCAGTGTCAGGCTGGCAATCGCCCCCTTGGAGGCGGCATAGGCCGCCTGGCCGATCTGCCCGTCATAGGCAGCGATGGAGGCGGTATTGATGATCACACCCCGCTCACCGCCCTCGTCCGCAGGCCCTTCGGCCATGGCCGCTGCGGCCAGGCGCAGCATGTTGAAGCTGCCAATCAGGTTGACATTGATCACCTTGGCAAAGCTTGCCAGGCCATGCGACCCCTGTTTGCCCAGGACCTTCTCGGCGCCGACGATCCCCGCGCAATTGACCAACCCGTGCAGGCCACCGAAGGCGCTGACGGTCGCCTCGACCGCTGCCTGGGCCGCCAGCTCGCTGCTGATGTCGGCCACTGCGAAGCGGGCGTTGTCACCCAGCTCCTGCGCCTTGGCCTCGACCGCCTCGGCGTTGAGGTCGACCAGCATCACACGGGCGCCGGCCTCGACCAGCATTTGCGCGGTAGCGGCGCCCAGCCCGGAGGCGGCGCCGGTGACGATGAAACTTTTGCGTTGAACGTTCATTGAGGTCTTCCTTCAGGCGCCAGCAGGGGTGGCCTGCGCAGCGCGTTGCTTGGCGATTTCCTGATTGCGCAGGATGAAGCGTTGCAGCTTGCCGCTCGGGGTCTTGGGCAGCTCGCCGACGAATTCGATTTCACGCGGGTAAGCGTGGGCGTACAGGCGCTGGCGCACATGTTGGCGCAGAGCCTCTTCCAGTTCAGGGCTGGCGCTATGGCCTGCGGCCAGCACCACGAAAGCCTTGATCAGCTCGGTACGCTGGGGGTCAGGCTTGCCCACCACCGCCGCCTCGATCACCGCCGGGTGTTCGATCAGCGCGCTCTCCACATCGAACGGACCGACGCGGTAGCCGGAGGTGGTGATCACATCGTCGCTGCGCCCGACGAAGCTGATGCTGCCGTCGGCATTGAGCTCGACGGTGTCGCCGGAAAGGTAGTATTTGCCGAGGAACGCCTTGGTGGGGACGCCGTGATAGCCGCCGAACCAGCACAGCGGTGACTGCTCGCGGTCGACTGCCAGTATCCCCGGCTGACCGGCAGGCAGCTCGTTGCCAGCTTCGTCCAGCACCACGATGCGATGCCCGGGGATGGCGAAGCCCGCCGAGCCCAAGTGTACCGGGTGCGCCAGGCCATGGTGGTTGCACAGCACCATGCCCAGCTCGGTCTGGCCATAGTGGTCGTGGATGGTCACGTTCAAGGCGTCGGCGAACCAGCGGATCACCTCGGGATTGAGCGGCTCACCGGCGCTGCTGACCACCCGCAGACGCCCCTTGATCGGTGCCGAGAACGCCTCACCGGCTGCGATCAGCAAGCGATAGGCGGTGGGTGAGCCGGCCAGGTTGCTGATGCCCAGCTTGTCGATGATCCGTGCACAGCTCTCGACGCTGAACGGACCATCGTAGAACGTGGTGGCGTGCCCCAGCGCCAGGGGGCCGGTAACCGCGTAGTACAGGCCATAGGCCCAGCCCGGATCGGCCAGGTTCCAGAAGGTATCGTCAGGGCGCAGGTCGATGGCATCGCGCATGTAGCCCTGGAAGGCGACGATCGCACGCAGCGGGACCTCGAGTGGTTTTGCCGGCCCTGTGGTGCCGGACGTGAACATCAACAGGAAGGGGTCGTCGCCGCTGCGCAGTACTGGCTCGCAGTGATCGCTTGCCGCCTCCAACGCCTGCTGGAAATCCAGCTCGTGCGCTGCAGCACCGACCGTGATGATCGTCGGGCAGCCGCTGACGTCGTCAAGCTTGGCGCGGTTGTTGCGATCAGTGACCACCACCCGGGCCTGCGATTGCTCCAGACGGTGCTCGATGGCCTTGGGACCGAACGCGGTGAACAACGGCTGGTATACCGCCCCCAGTCGCCAGGTGGCGAGAATCGTCACCAGCAGTTCGACGGTACGTGGCATCAGGCCGGCGACCCGGTCCCCAGGCCCCACGCCCTGATCCTTCAGGACATTGCCCATGCGAGCCGACATGGCCTGCAGCTGCTCGAAACTGTAGCGCGCGCCGTTACCTTCCTGGTCTTCACAGATCAGCGCAGGCAGGTTGCGGCCGACATGCCGGTCGCAGCACTCGACACAGGCGTTAAGTGCTTGCAGGTTGCCATGCAAGGCGTTTGCGGCAACCCGGTCATATTCGAATGCTCGCGCGGCCTCGGCGTAATCACGCATCGTCGGACTCCTGGTTTCTTGTTGTTGGAGTTGAACCCTAGGTCCGACGATAGTCGCGCCGCCAGCGCTTGTGGACAATGGCAAAAGCGTTCATCAGGCATGATCGGTTTGGCCACTGTGGCCTCAGCGCTCTGAGCTTTCAGCCAAGCCCCCGCTCCCGGCCAATCAGCATTTGCCGGGTCAGTTCACGTATCATCTCGAGTTCCTCGACGTCCCGCCGACTCTCCAGCGCCTCGATCTCCAGGGCCAGATTCTCGGCCGAAATCTGGTCGGCCCTGGCCTGCAGCGCCGCCAACCGTGTCTGATGGTCCGTTTCGACGCGCTCGAAGACCGCATCATGGCGCTCAAGCATATAGCGCCGCCAGAACGAATGCCGGCTCAGGCTTTCACCCAGGGCTTCGATAGACTCCGCGGCCCTCACCGCCACCAGCGCTTCCTGGAGCTGGCGGTCAGTCACCTCGGCCGCCGAGGCATAGTCCATGAACCGCGAAGTGAACGGTAGGCTCAGGCGCTCCCTCAGGCTCACTCGGTAGTACAAGCGCACTGCAAGCTGGTCGACACTGTCGCCGGCTTCGATCCGACGACGGATGTCGGCACGAGCGAATGCGTCCAACTGGACCAGGCGAAACAGCCCCTGACCGAGTGTGATCAGCTCACTGCCCCGCTCATGCAAGGTGTTGGCATCGGCACGCGCAATCGCGGCGCAGCGCTGCAAATCACTGAAACGGTCACTGACCGCATTCAGGCAGGTCAGGTTGTCGTCGGCCAGCGCGTAAAGCTGGTTGCGCAGTTCAGTGTCGGCGCTGATGGCATTGAGCACCGACCATACGCGCGTCGACAGCACCCCTGGCACCTGAGCATGGTCCTGCGTGAGCGTCAGCCACCCCAGCAACTGGAAGAACCCATCGCTGTCCGGCATCGCCTGCAGCGTGTCCCATTGGAACAGCCGCGCGTTGTACAAGGCCTCATCGCCTCTGTCCAACCACCAGGTGCGCACCACGTCGACATTCTGCCGGGCCAGTCGCTCGGGAAGGTGCAAGTGCTCCTGGATCGTGTCGAGGGCATAGAGACCTCGCAGCTCAGCGCTCGACAAAAGATTGCCTTCGACCATGAAACCGCGGCGGAAGACATTCGGCATCTGGAGGATAGCCGCTGGCACGACACGAATCTGGTTGTCGCGCAGGTCGGCGCGCTCAAGAAATCCACACTGCTCCAAACCGTCCGGCCAGGCACCCAATCGGCAATGGCGCACACTGATTTCGCGCAGTTGCGGAAGGTGATTGAAGCGCAAGATCAACGCTCCTAACGGATTGTGGCTCAGGTCCAGCTCGCTCAGATGTTGCAGGCCCGTCAGCACCTGGACACCTGCGTCATCGAGGCGAATGTCGTTACGCGCCAGTCGCAGACGACGCAGCTCAACCAGGTGAACGATACCTCGTGGCAGGGCCAGCAGATGATTGCCGCTCAGGTTCAGCTCCCTCAAAGCGCTGAAACAACGCAGGAAATCGGTCGGCACATGATTGAGCGAGGTGTCGCTGATCACCAGCGTGGTAACGTTGGCGAACGTCGTCGGGTGGGCGAACTCGGGCAAGGTCTGCAGTTGTACGCCACTGATCACCAGGGTCTGCTGCCCGTCCTGAAGGCGCCAGGCCTGGCGCATGCGCTCGGCAGCCTGGACGCGGGCAGCGTGGCTACGGCCGCCAAGCCCGGCGCTGAGCCAACCCGTGAGTGCCCTCTCCAGTCGCTCATAATCGCGTTCAAGCTCGGCCAGCCGCCGGTACAGGGACCCAGGCGCTTGCTGCATCTGACTCAGTCGCGCCTCGAGTTGCGCGGGTAAAAGATCAGGATAGATCGCGCGCAGACGGTCCAGTAGCGGCTGCCAGGACGAGCCGGGCTGCCCGCGTCCACTGAGCGGATACCCAACACGCCCATCGGCCATGCGCCGTCCAGGGTTGAACCAGGATTGGCGAGGGGTCCAGCCCAGCAGACTTACACGCTCACTGCGTGTGCTCGGTAGTTGCGCACGCAACGCCGTACGCAGCAGCAGACCTGCATGCATACCTGCAAGCCCCAGTGAGGTCCGTACCTCGACCGGTAGTGCGTCGACCAGCGCCTGTGCCATAGACAACGCGGGCTCACCCTGCTTCCGACCGCCATGGTCGTAGCGTTGGAACTGGCAATCCTTATGCACCAGTGTGACTTGCGAGCCAGTTTCGGCAACAGGTCCGACGGCCTTGACCACCCGTCCATCAAACGCTCCTTCACGCAACACCAGGCGCAACGTCTGCGGCCACCCGGGTAGCCGTGCTGCCAGCGCCAGAACCAGTTCGGCACCTTCGTCGCTGTATACATTGTCCAGGTAAAGCGACTCGCAGGCGCGGTTCAAGCGAGCCAGTTGCAGCAGTGACCGGGCGTCGTTCGCCACCGCCAGCGGTACGCGTGATTCAACCTCGGCGATCGTGCGCAGACGGCTCGAAACCTGGGCGGCTGCCTGCACGGCATACCGTGCAGGCAACCCGGGAAAGTCACGCTGCAACAGCGCACACAGCGGGTCTGCAGGCGGGTTTTCGGTCACCAGATACTGGAAAAGATCGCGGCGCAGCACCGGCTCCTGCGCCAGCAAGGCAACACGCAGCGCGGCACTGTCCGCCTTGTGCGAGCCTGGCAACGCCAGGCACCACGCCTCGATACGTGCATCGTCCACAGGTAGCTGGTCCTCGGCCAACGCCTTGAAGAACGCCGATACCTGTCGGTCCGCATCGAAGCGCCGCAACGTCTCGCGCAGGTTGGCCGGAACCTCACGGCTGTCCACCAGCAAGCCACGCAACTCTTCGACATCGATGTCCGCCATGTCGAGAACGGCCAAGGCATCGGCGCGGGTCAACGCCGGGTCCAGGGGCCATAGGCTCTGCAGCATCCGAGCCTCGTCCGACCACTCCAGCGGTCGCTCCAGGCGCAGCCGCCAGCCACGCTCGCCGAGGGTTTCCAGCGCAGGACCGTAGGCAGCCACACGACGCGGGTGACGCACGCGCCAGCCACCTTGAGCCGACGGTTGGTGCACTGCAAAGAAATGCTTGCCAACCCGCAGCCAGCGCGAGTCGGCAGTGCGATAGAGCCCGTCATCCTGCAAGCGCGGCTGTAGCGGCTCGGTAACATAAGTATCCAGCGTGCTTGACCAAAGACGCGTGCCGACACCTTGCACGTCGACAGGCTCCAGGCCATCAACATAGCTGCTGCGGGCGAACCCCCGTGCAACCACCGCAGCCCCTCCAGCCACCGCCGCCGTGACCGCAACGGTCTCGGCCACACCGAGCAGATGCTCAAGGGCTTCATGTTGATGACCACGTGTCCAGTCCGCAGCCCCTTCGAACACCTGCGAGAGCGTCTGCTCCACCAACTGGCCAAACAAAATCGCACCGATCGCAGGAATGAACAGCCCTGCCAGATTGGCCAAGCCAAGCCCGATCGACTGCCACGCCTGCAGGCGTGACTGGGTCGCAGCATGATCCGCGTCAGCGGTCGGCACCAGCACGTACCGTGCGTCGGACTTCACCCGCTGCACCTGCTGCGCCACCAGCTCCGCGAACAACTCGCCCTGCACTGTCTTGCCTTCGATCTGTAGATCCGGGCTGGCATCGGCCAGACGTTTGCCCAGTGTCTGCAGGAACGTCGGCCGCTGCTCAAGCGCAACCAGACCACTGAAGAACTCAAGGTAAGCCTTGTCCTCAAGCGCGGTGACCATAGCCGCACTCAGGTCTTCCCACGAGTCATAACGCCGCAGAGCAAGCTGCGGGTCACTGGGCAGGTACAGGATGACACCCTTGCTCACACCTGCAGCGTCGCGCAGTGCGATGGTCAGGCCATCAGTGATACTGCAACCCAGCACCGTCAGCATGCCGGAATAGCCTCGCAACAGCGTCTCATGCTGCTCGGGCAAACCTTGGGCGATATCCTGCAAAGCAATCTGCTCAAGCGCCGATATCTCTCCCTTGAGCGCTGCGATCTCGATCACAAGGCTCAGGCTCGAGCGCTTGTCCTCGGCCAGCAGCGCGCAGTTCGATGCACTGAAAACCTGCGCTAGCTGGGCCTGGTAAAGGCTGCCGACATTTTTCTTGCGACAGTCGCGTGCCAGATCGTTCGCCGGGCCTGACAACACAACATCAGCACCCGGATGCACCAGCCCACTACCCTCGAGTGCGGCGTCGTCGGCGTGAAAGTTCTGCATCAGTCGCAGCAACCCTGGCTGTCGCACGTAACCCGGTCGATAGAACGGCCAATGCACACCCGGAACCAGGCCGAACTCGCGCCTGACATCCAGCCACTGCAACTGATCGAGCTTACAGTCCTTGGGCAACCGGTCGCCGAGCAGCGCTGTGAATTGCTCAAGTACGAAGGTGTGCAGCGGGATCAGGTCGAGCGTTGCCGCACGCACCTTGTCCTGGCTGGCCCGGCTGCTCTTGAAGCGATCGCGCAGACGGTTGATCTGGGCAGGTGAGGCACGCTTGAGCCATTCGGGCAACCCGGTGCGGATAAAGTCATCGACTGCATCGGCAACACTGGGCTTACCGACGGTCGAGGGAGGGATAGATGTCATGGGAGAGGCTCCTTTCGCAAATCGCGTCATGCACTCTCGCTGGACCGTCCGGGCCATGGCAGGAGGAATGAACTCCGGTCATGGGCTGCGACTGATCGGATTAGCGACCTGCGCCCAGCTCATCGCTGGCCTCGGCTTCACGTACACAGGCATCACTCGGTATTCAGCCGGAATTCTTGCCTTGTACCTGCGTGCCACCCAATACGAAGGCCCGATACCCCCCTGGGTTGCAGCCAAACCACTTACGAAACGCGCGATAGAACGAACTGGCGTCAGCAAACCCCAGGCGTTCGGCGATATCGCTCATCGCCAGCGAGCCCTCGCTCAGCCAGTCGATCGCCAGCTGTCGGCGTACGCTATCCTTGAGCCCCTGGTAGGTCTGCCCTTCCTCTGCCAAGCGACGGCGCAAGGTCGATAACGACAGGCACAGGTCGCGGGCCAGACGTTCGGCGTCGGGCCACTGGCCGGGGTCGAGCTTCCCCAGGATGCGACGCACACGTCGGGCGAGGCTGTCTGGATCTCGGTATTTGACCAGGATGTTGCCCGGAGCCTCGGCGAGAAACTTCTGCAACTCCTCGGGCGTGCGCCTGAGGGGCAGGTCAAGGCAATCGGCGGCGATGATCATGCGCGTACGCGGGCGCTCGAACTGCAGGTTCTCGGAGAACATCACCCGGTAATCGTCGCAAAACGGCGGCTCGGCACAACGCAGGTCAATGGCGAGGATGGGAATGCGTCGGCCCGCCAGCCAGCAGGCAACGCCATGGACAATCATCCAGAACGTAAAATAGGTGAAGGCACGCCGGGGTTCATCACGCGGTTCGTTGATAGTGATCTCGGCCAGGCTCTGCTGGCGCACCAACCCGGGCTGCAGGTCTTCGAGCATCAACGAGAGAAACCCCAACGCAGTCTCCAATCCTGCGCCAAGCGTGGGCTGCGCCATGCTTGCCTGGCACATGAACGAGAGGCTGCCGCTACGCAGACCGCGCGGGTCCATCGCGAAGAATTCGTCGTTGCATCGACGTGCAAGCAAACGCCAGAGACGCGCGTAGGCATCGGCACCAACGCGCGCATCAGCTTGCTCGAAGCTGCGTTCATCGATTCCCGCCCGCCGCAGCAGCGCTGCGTCAGCCTTGCCCTGCGGGCAGGTCTGCAGCAGCGCTTCGCGTACCAATTGCATGGAAATCGTATCTTTCTCGCTCATCGGCTATCCAGATTGCCCAATGCAGGCCATCTTAGGGCCATGACGAAAAAAGGCCAGCTCCTGAACAATTCATGGACCGGGTCTGCTGAGCCTCACTCGGTCTGGCGTGCCAGTGCCTGGCGGGTCAGCTCGAGTGCCTTGGCACCTACTGCCGACTCACACTCCGCAACGATCGATCTGCCCTGAGCGTCGTACTCGGCATCCGTGAGGCTGTGACGACGGGCATACACAGCCTCCATTCGCGTTACGAACGGTTCGCGTATCAACCCGAAGGCTGCTTCGTGCGATCTTTGCAAACGATCAAGCCAAAAGCTTCTATGGCTGATGTCAACCGCCAGCGCATCACTGGCCTCTGCCTCGAGCACGGCGGCCTGCGCCGCCTGAAGATCTTGCCGACTCACCCCGGCGATGGTCTCGAACTGCATCGTACGCGGTTGGCCTGGCAAGTCGAGGGCTTGCGCCAACCCTACCCTGTAGGCCAGGCTCACCTCCACCTCATCGACGCCTCGCCCACCGGCGCGGCGCTGCCTGACGTCCTCTCGCGCGTAGGCTTCCACTTGGTCGAGACGGAAGAACCTCCGTGCCAGGTCCAGCAATTGCGTCTCGACCTCGTCCGCTGAGCCGCTCTCGACGGCAGTACTGAGCATCTTGACTTCCAGCAGGCCGAAGGTCGAAATCACACTGTCCACGCAGGTGCGTGGCTCACTCGCAAGCGCAAACAACTGTTCACGCACAGCCGTATTCCGTTCGACCATGTCGAACATGGTCCATACCCTGGCCTCCAGGTGCGCCCGCGCCAAGCGAAAATCGCTGGTGTCCGCCAGTGCGTGAATCAAGCCAAAGAAATCGGCGCTTCCCGGTTCCGCCTGCAGGCGGTCCCATTGCGCGGCGCGGGTGACCCGGGACGCATCGTCGAGCCGCTCCAGCCAGCGCGTGCCATCGTGTACGTCGCTCTCGGCCTCGCTCTCAGACGTCCAGCTCGGGTCGATCCACAGGTCACGGTACTGCTCGGGTAGCGGATTCCCCACCAGCGCGAGCCTTCGCCGCCACTGCCCAGCCCGGTTGCGCAGGCTCAGCGGCAAGGCGGTGATTTGGTTGTCGCGCAGATCGACATAGTCCAGGGAGACCCCCAGTGCCAGATGTCGCGGGACCTCGGTCAGACCAACATTGCGCAGACCCAACTGGCGCAGACGCGGCATTTGATCCAGCGCCAGCCCGATCATCCCGAGCGGGTTTTCGCTCAAGTCCAGCATACGCAGTTGGCGCATCTGCCCGAGTAAGGCAAGGCCTGCTGCATCGATGTGGAGCTCGTTTCGCGAAAGCGTCAGTTCACGTAGATGCGGCAATGCAGAAAGCGCCGGGGGGACTACGGTCAACCTGTTACTGTCCAGATTCAGGGTCAGCAAACTGCCAAATGGCTGTAGAAAGCTCGTGGGAAGATCGCCCAGTTGCATGTGCGACAGGGTCATCTCACTGACGTGACTGAACCCCTCATGCCCGGAGAGATCCGGCAGCTCGACCGTATCCAGACCGGACAGTACCAGCACCATGCCAGGGTCGCCGTTGCTATGCGCCCTGCCAGCCAATCCTTGAAAACGCCAGCAGCGACGGATTTCATCAGCCACCTGACGTCGCTGTCGACGCGTCGCTACACCGCCTTCATCCTCTGCCCAGCTCTGCAGGTCACGGTCAAGTTGCGCATAGATTTGCTCCTGCGCGAGCAAGGCTGTGAAGGAAGACCCCGGCTGCTCATCGAGAACCTGAAGATAGATCTCCAGCTGCCTTTCGCTGAACCCTGGATAGAGGCTGCGCACCCGATCCTCCAGCGTGCGTTCGGCCACATGACTGCCGCGCCCACCACGGCCACTCATCAAATAGCCAAAACGCCTGTCCGGAAGGCGGACCGGTGGGCGGAACGTCGGTTTGGGCGGCTGCACATTCAGCAGTTCGAGTACCTGGGTCCGGCTGTTCGGTAGACGGCGCCGGAGGTCGGCACGCATTGCTTCGATGGCTGCCTGGCCCGTCCATCCCAGCCGCTGGCGGTCTGCCTCGGGCAGAAAATGCCACAAGCACTCCAACAGCCCACCCGCGCCCTCGGTTTCGACGAGCAGACGCGTGCCATCCTCGAACACGTGCATCTGCCCTGCGAGCCATACCAGTACCTTGGGCTTGCCCCCTGTATCAGCCGGGTACAGGCTGGTGATGAGCCGTCCGTCGACAGCGCCTTGGCGTACCTCGAAGTTGATTTCGCGGGGCCAGGCCGGCTCCCTGCGCAGCAACGCGAATATCAGTCTCGGCAGCTCTTGCTGGTAGGCGTTGTTGAGGTACAACCCTTGCAATAATCGGCAAATCCACGCCTCGTGCAACGCCAGCCGTGCGCGTTCCGCCAATGCCAGGTCCAAACGTCCGCTGCTTCGCAAGCGCTGTTGCTGGACGGGGCTTACACGGTCAAGCAGATCGGCGGCATACACATCAGGCAAGCCGGGGAAATCACGCTGTATCAAGGCAGTGTCCGTGCGCCCGCCCGCCTGCTCGGTCAAATGTGCCATGAGCTCCTCACGCAACATGGCAGCGTCATCAAGCATGGCTTGTACACGAGCCTGAGACGTCATTTGCTCAAGCTTGAGGCGATTGCTGCAAAAACGCATCAAGTCCACCTCAGCAGTTTGCGGGCTATGATGCAACGCGAGAAAGAACTGGTCGATTCTTCCATCAGCGGCGAACCGGTTGAGGGTGTCACGCAGCCCAGCAGGAAGCGCTCGTTGCTCGGCGACGAGGCGGCGCAAGGTCGAGTGGTCAATATCGGCGATCGACAAAATCGACTTGATCCGCTGCTCATCGAATTCGGAGGCCAGCGGCCACAAGTGTCCGAGCAAAGACGACTCGCCCTGCCATTCCTGCGGGCGCTGCCAGGCCAGGCGCCAACCGTATTCACCGTTCCATTGCAACGCAGGAGCAAAGCCCGACTTGCCGTCGCCTCGTTGCAGCCGCCATTGAGCTGCAGCGATATCACGACGAACGCCGTGAAGGTGGCCTTGATGCAGCCACCAACGCTCGTCGCCATGTCGGTACAGGCCATCGGGGCCACGTTGCGCGTGCTGCGGCACATTCCTGGCGCGGTAAGGTGCCAGCTCATGGGCCCACAATCGCCCTGTGCCTGGCCGTGGCTCGACAGGAGCCAATTCCTGAACGAAACCGCTACGTTGGAAACCTCGGGCTACCGCCGCCCCACCCGCAGCCCCCAACGCATTGACAGCAACCAGTTCGGCGACGCCAAGCATGTGTTCCAAGGCTTCGTGTTGATGACCGCGCGACCAGTCGACAGCGCCCTCGTAGACCTCGTCAAGCACCTGCACCACCGTTGCCGCGAGAAACAACTGACCCAGCCCTGGCACAAACAGCGATGCCGCCTGTAGCAAGTTCATGCCGACGGACTCCAGTGTCAGCAACCGTTGCCACTTGACCTTGTCGTCGACATCCGCCACTGGCACCAGCAGGTACCGGGCATCATCCTTGATCTGCTTCACCTGCAACTCGGCGAGCTCGGCGAACAGGGCTTTGCCACAGACCCTGCCGAGGACCTCCAGGTCAGGCACCGCATCGCTCAGACGCTTTTTCAACATGGCCTGGAAGCCGATGCGACTGTCGAGGGCAATCAGCGCGAGCAAGGCTTCATGCTCGTGCGGGGTCGCGAGCATCGTGACCAGATGAGTAACGACGCCGTTCAAGTCGGCAAATCGCTGCAGTGGTCGATGAGGCAGAAAAAGCAATATGCCCGCGCTATCGGAAGGTCCCGATGCATTCGCATGCTCCGACAGCTCTATGAGCAAGGCGCCCAATACTGCATGACCCAGCAGATAAAGGTGCTTCACCTTCACACTCGGGAGCGTCGGATTCACTGTCGACACGCTTCCCAGGAGGGGCTCCAGCGCCGCCAGCTCGGCCGCCTCGATGCGACCCTGCACAACCGCAAGCTGAGCCGCCAGCGCCAGGCGCCTGGCTTTCTCCTCGGCCAGCAATGCGGTGACCGAATCATCCAGTACCTGCTCAAGATGCGTTTGGTAATGCGCGCCAGCATCAACTTGGCGACACACCTGTGCCAACCGGGCGGTATCCACGAGCAGCTTCTCGCTGGTCAGAGACGCATGGGGTCCGGCCTTGATCAGACCAGTGCGGTGGTCAAAGTTAAGCCCCGATACGAAGTTCTGCATCAGGTGGTTCATCGCAGGTTCAAAGGTGAAATGATTGACCAGCGTCTCTCCACCTAAAAGGCTGTAATTGTCCCACCGCTGGCGCCATAAGCTATTGCGCAGGTCCAACCGGACCTTCAGCGTGTTTTCCATTGCCGTACTCAGGAGGCTACAGGCGAAGTCTTGGGGAGCCTTCAAAGCCTTGAACGCGGCCTGAAGGCGTGCTTCCACCGCACGGTGCTCGTCGAATCGGCGTCGCAAGGTCGTGATTTGCTCGGACGAAGCGGCGTGCAGCCAGGCAGGCATGTTGTCCACGATGAAGCTGTCAGTGTGATCGAGTTTGAGGGTGGTCATAGGAGTTTCCTGGAAGATAACCAGGACTACTCTTGCCAATCACCTCAGCGGGGCACAGCCGGAACTGTTCCCGTCCTCTTCGGACATGCTGGCCAACCCCAGGAACGCCTGGATCAAGCGCAACGGGCGACGCCGCTCCAGGCAGCCGATCATGTGCCGGTTGAGCAGCCCTGCGCCCGCCATGGGGCGCGCCACTACCCGTGGATCATGCGCTACCTCCGCCGAAGAGACGATCCCGATGCCAAGCTGCGCGGCCACCGCTTCGGTTACCGCCTCGCGACTGTCCAGCTCCAACACCACTCGGGGTTGCACATGGACCGCAGCGCAGGCCCGGTCGAAGGTCTGCCGGGTGATCGAGCTGGGCTCACGCAGCACCATGACCTGCTTGTCCAGGGCCCTCAGCGCTAGCTCTCCCGGCTCGGCGGCCCACGGGTGACCGACCGGCAACAAGGCGCACAGGTGCGACTCGCCCAAACTCTGCAGATACAGGCCCTTGCGCGGTTCCACCTCGGTCAGCACCGCCACATCGGCGTGCTCGGACAGCAGCGCCGCCAAGGTCTCCTGGGCATTGCCCAGGCGCAGGTTGACGGTGATGCCAGGGTAGCGCGCGCGCAGCAGCGCCAGCATCGGCATGACCCGGTGCGGTCCGTCTGCTGCGACCTCCAGACGCCCGGTCAGCAGTTGACGGTTCGCTTCGAGCATCGCCTGGGCCTCTTCGGCCAGCCCGAACATGGCCCGGGTAATGGCCGCCAGGCGCGTGCCCTCCTCGGTCAGCTCGACACGCCGCGCAGTGCGGCGCAGCAGGGTGATCTGGTAATGCTCCTCGAGCGCCTTGACGTGTCCGGTCACTGCCGGCTGGCTGATGAACAGGCGCGCCGCGGCACGGGTGAAGCTGCCCTCGCGGGCGACTGCATCGAAGGCACGGAGTTGAAAGAGGTTCATTTATCGGCCTGACTTATGGTTGGCATAACGACAAACAATTTGATTGATGAATGGGCGAATCGCAACCTAGCCCCGTCGTTTCTGCCCACTGCCCCCGAGGAAGTCCCGCAATGACCAGCGCCCCGATTCTGCTGACCCCCGGCCCACTGACCACTTCGATCCGCACCCGCCAGGCCATGCTGGTGGACTGGGGTTCATGGGATCGTGATTTCAATCAGCTGACCGCCAGCGTCTGCGAACAATTGCTGGCGATTCTCGACGCCAGCGCCAGCCACCACTGCGTGCCCCTGCAAGGCAGCGGCACCTTCGCCGTGGAAGCGGCCATCGGCACCCTCGTGCCGCGTGATGGCAAGGTCCTGGTGTTGATCAACGGTGCGTACGGCCAGCGCCTGGCAAAGATTTGCAAGGTGCTGGGCCGCAATTACAGCACCTTCGAAACCGCCGAGGATCAACCGACCACCGCCGCCGATGTCGACCGCCTGCTCGCCGCCGACCCGGCCGTGACCCACGTCGCACTGATCCACTGTGAAACCAGCACCGGTATTCTCAACCCGCTCGCCCAAATCGCCCAGGTCGTAAAGAACCACGGCAGACGCTTGATCATCGATGCCATGAGTTCGTTCGGCGCCCTGCCCATCGATGCGCGTGAGGTGCCGTTCGAAGCCCTGATCGCCGCCTCCGGCAAATGCCTGGAAGGTGTGCCTGGGATGGGCTTCGTGTTCGCCGAGAAAAATGCCCTGGCCGCTGCCGAAGGCAACGCCCACTCACTGGCCATGGACCTTCACGACCAGCACACCTATATGGCCAAGACTGGCCAGTGGCGCTTCACCCCGCCTACCCACGTGGTCGCGGCACTACACGAAGCACTGCAACAGTACGCTGAAGAAGGCGGCCTGCCAGCGCGGCACCAACGCTACGCCAACAACTGCCGGACCCTGCTCGACGGCATGGCCAGAATCGGCCTGCGCAGCTTCCTGCCTACCGACATCCAGGCGCCGATCATCGTCACCTTCCACGCACCCACGGACGCCCGCTACCAGTTCAAGGACTTCTACGAGCGGGTCAAGGCCAAGGGTTTCATTCTCTATCCAGGCAAGCTGACCCAGGTCGAAACCTTCCGCGTCGGCTGCATCGGTGTGGTCGGTTCGGCAGGCATGCAGGCCGCCGTCGATGCCGTGGCCCAGGTGCTGCGAGAAATGGAAGTGCTGGATATCTGACCTCTTTGCCCACCCCATTGATGGAAATCGTGCACATGAACTACAGCAACCCCACCCAGCTGCAAGCCGCCATCCTCGACTGGGCCGGCACCGTCGTCGACTTCGGCTCCTTCGCCCCGACCCAGATCTTCGTCGAAGCCTTTGCCGAGTTCGATGTCGCGGTGTCAATCGAGGAGGCCCGCGGCCCGATGGGCATGGGCAAATGGGACCATATCCGCACCCTGTGCGATGTGCCGGAAATCGCCGAGCGTTACCGCAAGGTGTTTGGCCGTATACCGACCGACGACGACGTCACGGCCATCTACGAACGTTTCATGCCCCTGCAGATCGAGAAGATCGCCGTGCATTCGGCGCTGATTCCCGGTGCGCTGGACACCCTCACCGGGCTACGCAAGGACGGGCTGAAGATCGGCTCGTGCTCGGGCTACCCGAAAGTGGTGATGGACAAGGTGGTAGCGCTGGCAGCACGCAATGGCTATGTCGCCGACCACGTGGTGGCCACCGACGAAACGCCCAATGGTCGCCCATGGCCGGCCCAGGCCCTGGCCAACGTCATTGCCCTGGGCATCGACGATGTCGCCGCATGCGTGAAGGTGGACGACACCGTACCGGGCATTCTGGAAGGTCGTCGTGCCGGGATGTGGACCGTGGCGCTGGTGTGCTCGGGCAATGCCCTGGGGCTGACCTGGGAGCAATACCAGGCGCTGGGTGCCGAAAGACTGGAGCAGGAACGCAAGCGGATCCATGCGCTGTTCGAGGGCTCGCGACCGCATTACTTGATCGACACCATCAATGAGCTGCCGGAGGTGGTTGCCGATATCAATCGGCGACTGGCCAAGGGGGAGATGCCGCAGGTGGTCTGATGGCCTGGCGGTGACTCATTGGCAGGCAATTCGCAGCGGCGAGCCGCTGCGAATTGCCTGCCAAACGGACAGTGAGCGCTATCACACCGCCCTATTGAGCTTCACCCACGCGGCAAACCGATCAATGAATGCCTGCAGGAACGGCCGAGTCTTGTCACTGAGCTTGCCCGCCTCATCGAACAGCGTCGCCGCACCTCCGATGTAGGCTTCGGGCATCTGCATGCAGGGCATGTCGAGAAAGACCAGCGATTGGCGCAGCGCATGGTTGGCACCAAAGCCACCGATCGCCCCCGGCGACACACTGGCCACCGCCGTCGGCTTGCCGCCCCAGGCACTCTGCCCGTAAGGTCGCGAGCCAACATCGATGGCGTTCTTCAACGCCCCCGGGACCGAGCGGTTGTACTCCGGAGTGACGAACAGCACCGCATCGCTGCGGCGGATCTCGTCGCGAAAACGCTGCCAAGGCGCCGGTACACCCGCGGCCTCGACATCCTCGTTGTACAACGGCAGATCACCGATCTCGATGATTTTCAACGCAAGGCTGGACGGCGCCAGCTCCGAAAGGGCGCGAGCCACCTTGCGGTTGTAGGAGTCCTTGCGCAAGCTGCCGACAACGACCGCTACCGAATAGACCTGGCTCATGGCGATTTGCATCCTCTGCTGGGGAAGGGGAACTGTGTAGTTATAGATGACCCTACTTCACCCTCGAGGTTTTTTTCCGTGACAAGAAAACTTCCCGCCCCCTTCGCTGGTCTATGACTGCAGATATTTCTCCATATTTCAGAGGTTTCAACCTACATGGCAGCAGTACTGGTCGGCCAATTCCACGCCCGCGACGCCGAAGGCCGCATCTACCCGGTGCATGAGTTCCAGGAGTCGACCTTGCAGGCGGACGGCAGCACCCTTGGCGCGCCGATCACCACCTATCGCCTGGCCATCGGCGACCGGGTCAATTACCTGGGTGAAGACCGCTTCGAACTGGCCCAGAGCGGCGTCGAGATCATTCGTATTCCGTGACGCAATCCACCGTGTAAGGCCCATCGCCTTCATGCTGCAGGCCATGGACATCGGCAACGAAGCCGGGAAAACCCCTATCGAAGGCTCGAGCGAAGGCCAGGTAGTCGAGGATCGAACGGGTCGCCTCGGTGAAGCGTTCGCCCGGCATGATCAACGGAATACCTGGCGGGTAAGGCACCAGCATCACCGCCGAGATACGGCCGAGCAGTTGCTCGATCGGCACCGCCTCGACCTCCCCCTTCACCATCCGGTCGTAAGCCTGCCCTGGGCTCATGGCCACTTCCGGCAAGCGTGTGAACAGGCGTTTGAGCTGTTTGGCCGTAGCGTTGGCACGGTAGCAGCCGTGCAATTGCTCGCACAGGTCGCGCAGGCCAAGCCCCTGATAACGTAACGGTGCGACGGCCACAACGCTGGGCAGGCACAGCTGCAGGGCCGTATTGGCATCATAGTGGCGCTTGAACTCGAGCAACTCGGTCAGCAGCGTGCTCCACTTGCCCTTGGTGATTCCCATGGAGAACAACACCAGGAAACTGTACAGCCCGGTCTTCTCTACCACCAATCCACGTTCCCAGAGGAACTTGCTCACCACCGCCGCTGGAATCCCATGCTCGCCGAGCACGCCCTCGGCGGTCAGCCCCGGCATCACCAGGGTCACCTTGAGCGGATCGAGCAGCACGTAGTCGTGCGCCACCTCGCCAAAACCGTGCCACTGGGCGCCGGGCTCCAGCAGCCAGTCCTGCGCGGCCAGGCGCTGGATACCTTCGGCCGTCGGTGGCTGCCAGATGCTGAACCACCAGTCATCGGTCGCGATGTGCGCACGCAGGTTGGCCAGCGCACGACGAAAGCTCAGGGCCTCGTCGAACATCTCCTGCAGCAGTGATCGCCCGGCCGGGCCTTCCATCATGGTCGAGGCAACATCCAGCGATGCCAGGATGCTGTATTGAGGCGAGGTCGATATATGCATCATGAACGCCTCGTTGAAGCGATCGCGGTCAAGCTGGCGAAGGGCGCCATCCTTCACATGGATCATCGAGGCCTGGCTGAAAGCAGCCAGTAGCTTGTGGGTAGAGTGCGTGCTGAACAACAGCGGGCTGTCGACCTCGCGGGCGGTGCCCATGGCATAACGCCCACTGAAGAAGTCGTGGAACGCGGCGTAGGCAAACCAGGCCTCGTCGAAATGCAGTATCTCGACACTCGCGCCCAGGGCCTGCTTGATCTGGCCGGCGTGGTAGCACAGACCGTCATAGGTGGAGTTGGTCACCACCGCCAGGCGAATGCGCGGCGCGCGACCACGGGTCAGTGGATTGGCCTGGATCTTGGCCTCGATCGACTCGCGGCTGAACTCGCCGAGCGGGATCGGCCCGATGATGCCCAGTTCGTTGCGCTCCGGACACAGGTACAACGGGATGGCACCGGTCATGATGATCGCATGCACCACCGACTTGTGGCAGTTGCGGTCCACCAGCACCAGGTCATCACGCGCGACCATGGCATGCCAGACGATCTTGTTGGCGGTCGAGGTGCCATTGATGACGAAGAACGTATGATCGGCACCAAAATTTCGCGCAGCCCTGGCCTCGGCCTCGGCCAGCGGCCCAGTGTGATCAAGCAACGACCCCAGCTCTGGCACCGAGACCGAGAGGTCCGAGCGAAGGGTGTTTTCGCCGAAGAACTGGTGAAAGGCCTGGCCCACCGGACTTTTGCGATAAGCCACGCCACCACCGTGGCCAGGCGTGTGCCAGGAATAGTTCGATTGCGCAGTGTGTTGCACCAACGCCTTGAAGAAGGGAGGCAGCAGGCCGTCGAGATAATTGTGCGCAGCCCTCGCCACCTGCCGGGCCAGGAAGGGCACAGTGTCTTCGAACAGGTAGAGGATGCCACGCAACTGGTTCAGCTCGCTCATCGCCTCGGCAGGGGCATTTTCGAGGGTCACCTGCTCGCCCAGGGCAAAGATCGGCAGAGCCGGTGCACGCAGCCGCGCCAGGTGGATCAGCTCGGCCATGTTCTGCAGCAGATGGATATTGTCACCGACGCCTTCGGCGGCGATCAGCATGCAGGCCAGGCCGTGGTGGGTGGCGGCGACCAGACGCGCTTCGGCATGGTCGGCGGCGGCGAGGATGGCGAAGCCATCCTGCTTGAGTTCCTCGGCGATACCCCGTATGCGCTCACCGGCGACGCTGTCGGCCTTGATCGCGCGGTGGACGATGAGGATGGGAAACTTCAGGTCCTTGTACATCAGGCCGCTACCTCCGAAGGACGCGTGTCCATTTCAGGGTAGTCGAGCCTCAGGGCAACTGTATGGGCGGTGTCAGCCTGCTGGCGTTTCGGTCAGTGCCTGCCACATTGCCGGTGCCCCCGCCGACTTGGCGATCGCCGCCAGACGCTCGGCATGTGCCTCGAGCTCCTCTTCGCTGGCCATGATCACCCGCCCCGGCTGACGCCCGACGATACGACGAATCTCGCTACCATTGCCGCCCTGCCCTTCGTTGTCTTCAGCGCCCTGGCCGGCCAGCGACAGGCTGGTCTGGCCACCGGTCATCGCCAGATAGACGTCGGCAAGCAGTTCCGAGTCGAGCAGCGCGCCGTGCAGGTCGCGGCCAGAGTTGTCGATGCCATAGCGCTTGCACAACGCATCGAGGCTGTTGCGCTGGCCCGGATGGCGCGAGCGCGCCATCATCAGGGTGTCGAGGATGGTGCAGTGCTGGGAGATGTCGGCGCGGTCCTGGCGGCCCATCAAGGCGAATTCGTTGTTGATGAAGCCAACGTCGAACGCAGCGTTGTGGATGACCAGTTGCGCGCCCTGGATGTACTCGAAGAACTCTTCGGCCACATCGGCGAAACGCGGCTTGCCGACCAGGAACGCGTCGGTGATGCCGTGAACGCCAATGGCGCCCTCGTCACTCTCGCGGTCTGGCTGCAGGTAGACGTGGAAGTTGCGCCCGGTCAGGCGCCGGCCGATGACCTCGACGCAACCGATCTCGATGATCCGGTGGCCTTCGCTGACCGGCATACCAGTAGTTTCGGTATCGAGGACGATCAGTCGGGTGTTCTGCTGCTCCACGCGGGGGCTCCAAGCGACTTCTGGGAAAGGGGGCGAGTATACATCAAACCGGCCACTGGCTTTGCAGGTGCCTCAACGCTTGGCGCGAAGCTCATCCACCCCACGGTTGGCCAGCATGTCGGCCCGCTCGTTACCCGGATGGCCGATATGTCCGCGCACCCACTTCCAGGTCACCTTGTGCCGGTTGACCTGTTCATCGAGCAACTGCCAGAGGTCGGCATTCTTCACCGGCTCCTTGGCAGCGGTCTTCCAGCCGCGCTTCTTCCAGTTGGCCATCCACTCGGTGATGCCCTTCATCACATACTGCGAGTCGGTGGTCAGCACCACTTCGCATTCGCGCTTGAGCGCCATCAGCGCGCAGATCGCAGCCATGAGCTCCATGCGGTTGTTGGTGGTGTCGCGCTCGCCGCCCCACAGCTCCTTCTCGACGCCCTTGTAGACGATCAGGGCGCCCCAGCCACCCAGGCCAGGATTGCCCTTGCAGGCACCATCGGTGTAGATCTCGACGCTATCGCTCATGTACCGCCTTCGTTCGCTTGCAGGTTATCGACCATGGACGGCGCGGTCAGGGCTCGCTGTGACGACGATTGACCTTGGCCAGCGGCAGGGGCAACAGCTTGCCCATCGGCTCGCGGCGCTCCATGGGCAGCGGTCGCAGGCCAACCACCATCTTGCGCGCCACCAGCAGGTAAACACCCCCGCCCGCGGTCTGCCATCCCCCGGCCATCCGCTCCCACCCCGCCAGGCGCTGTTGCCAGACTGGGGAGGAAAGCGGCGGACGATAGCACCCGAAGCGGCGTTTCTCCAGCGCGAAGCCCAGCAGGTTGAGCCAATCGCCGACCCGCGACGGCGAGATGCAGCGCGCCTTGCGCAGCGCCCCGCGGCCGAAAAAGTGCCGCGCCCCCCAGGCGCTCCAGGGATTGATGCCAACGATCAGCAGGTGCCCGCCCGGGCGCACCGCGCTGGCAGCCTGGCGCAACAGACCGTGGGGCGAGAGGCTGAAATCCAGGCCATGCTGCAGCACCACCACATCAGCCGCATGCTCGGACAACGGCCAGGCCTGTTCCTCGCAGACGATCTCCACACCCGGCAATGGCGCGCCGAGGCGCACCGTGCGTTGCACCTGCGGCGCGCTGGGCGGTGTATCGGCGCTCGGCCCATAGTGCACGAGAAAACCGCCGAAGAAGCGGCCCAGCTCATCCTCGAGCAGTTTTTCTTCCTCCTTGAGCATCAGTTGCCCGATGGGCCCGGCGAACCAGTCGCGGGCCAGGCTGATCAGCTCCACCCACTCGGGGTCGGCCTGGGCAAAGGCTTGGTCGGTCATTGCATTCTCCCTCGAAGGTTTCTTCAGCCACGCCATCGCAGCTAAGATGCCTTCATGTCCCACGCCAGATGATTCGGATCCGCGCCATGATACAGATCGATGCCCTTCCCGCTTTCTCCGACAACTACATCTGGTTGTTACAGGATACTGCCAAACGCCAGTGCGCGGTGGTCGACCCCGGTGACGCCGGTCCGGTGCTGCAGTGGCTGCAGGCACACACCGACTGGACGCTCACCGATATCCTCATCACCCACCACCACAATGACCATGTCGGCGGTGTGGAACAACTCAAGCAGGCGACCGGTGCCAAGGTCTACGGCCCGGCCAACGAACGCATTCCGAGCCGCGACGTGGCGTTGGACGACGGCGACACCGTGACGGCGCTGGGCGTGACCTTCGAGGTGCTTGCCGTACCTGGCCACACCCTCGGCCATATTGCCTATTACAGTGCAAAAACACCGACCCCGTTGCTGTTCAGCGGCGACACCCTGTTCGCCGCCGGTTGCGGGCGAATGTTCGAAGGCACCCCCGAACAGATGCAACCGGCCCTGCAGCGCCTGGCCGCGCTACCCGAAGCCACTGCCGTCTACTGCGCCCACGAATACACTCTGAGCAACCTGCGCTTTGCCAAGGCTGTGGAGCCCGATAATCCGCATGTTATCCAACGCTTCGAAGCCGTTACCCGCCTGCGCGCCGACAATCGCATCACCCTGCCCTCGACCATCGGCCTGGAGCGCTTGACCAATCCGTTTCTTCGCACAACTGAAACATCCGTTAAACAAAAAGCAGACGAATGGAAGGGACATTCAAACGAATCCCAACCCGCTGTTTTTGCTGCCTTGAGGTCTTGGAAAGACGGCTTCTGATAACCTCACGATATATCGCAGGATGACATCCAAGGTTGACCCGACTGGATGCGGTTTCTAGAATCGCCGAAATTTTTTGCCCGGAAAACCGTGTCCGCCGATGTCTTCCCGTAGCCGCCGCACCGCTCATTCCGCCGCCCTGACGCGCCTGGCCCAAGTCAGCGCACTCGCTTTGGCCGCCACCCTCGTGGGCTGCCAGAGCACCCGTCAGGTCGACGAATCCGACAGCGTTCGCGCACACAACTACCAGGCCCGGATCAAGCACAAACCAGCGCCGCTGATGATCAAGCCGGCCGAGCAAAAAGCGCCCGAGGATGTCTGGGAGCGCATGCGCCAGGGCTTCGCCCTGCAAGACAGCATCGACGTCAACCCGCGTATCGAGCAACAGCGCCTGTGGTTCGCCAGCAACCCGAGCTTCCTCGAGAACGCCGGCGAGCGTGGCAGCCTCTACCTGCACTACATCGTCGAGCGCCTCGAAGAACGCGACATGCCTCTTGAGCTGGCGCTGCTGCCGGCCATCGAAAGCGCCTACAACCCGATGGCCTACTCCCGCGCCCACGCGGCAGGCATGTGGCAATTCATCCCGTCCACCGGGCGCCACTTCAACCTGCGCCAGACCAACTTCTACGACGGTCGTCGCGACATCACCGCTTCCACCAATGCCGCGCTGGACTACCTGACCCGCCTGCACGACATGTTCAATGGCGACTGGCTGCTGGCCCTGGCCGCCTACAACGCTGGTGAAGGCACTGTCAGCCGGGCGATCGAACGCAACGAGCGCCTCGGCCTGCCCACCGACTACTGGAACCTGCCGCTGCCTCAGGAGACCCGCGACTACGTGCCCAAGCTGCTGGCGCTGTCGCAGGTGGTCCTGACACCACAGGCCTATGGCGTCAACCTCAGCCCCATCGCCAACGAGCCCTACTTCGAAGCCGTCGCCATCAACGAGCGCCTCGACCTGACCCGCGTCGCCGCCTTCGCCAATATCGACGAAGACGAACTGATCCAGCTCAACCCCGCGTTCAAGAAACGCATGACGGTTGATGGCCCGCAGCAACTGCTCGTTCCTACCGCCAAGGCGCAACTGCTGACCAGCAGCCTGTCCAACCTCAAGCCTGAGCAACTGGTCAGCCTGCAACCGAACAAGGCCGTGTTCCAGGCCGCCCTCGCCGAGGCCAAGGCACCGGCCGCAACCAGCAGTTACCGAGTCAAGCGCGGCGACAACCTGGGCGCCATCGCCAAGGCCAACCGTGTGTCGGTCAAGGACATCCAGCGCTGGAATCGCCTGTCGGGCAGCAACCTGAAAGTCGGCCAGGTTCTGGCCCTGCGTGGCGGTAACGCGCCGAGCGCCTCAGCCAACCGCGTCGCGGCAGCCAAGCAGCGCTCCACCCAGTACAAGGTACGCAAGGGCGACTCGTACTATCTGGTGGCCAAACGGTTCAACGTCGAGATGAAACACCTCAAGCGCTGGAACCCGCGCAGCGGCCAGGCACTCAAGCCCGGCCAGACCCTCACCGTCTACCTGACGCGCTGACTGCGTAGGCGCGGGCTTGTCAGGGCGGCGAGCCGGCGCCATGCACCGCGGTGTCTTTTCGCGGCGCCAGCCCGCTTCCACAACCGCCCCCGCCATACCCTTTTTCCATTCCAGACAAGCTGTTACTGTACGCCGGACCAAGCCCAACGCCGCCTTGACCGGATTCCAGACTTGATAAGACCCCTCCTCCTGTCACTGAGCCTGGCCTTGAGCTTCCCCGCAGTCGCGACCGTGACCGAAAGCCACGGGTATGCGCAGTTCGGCACGCTCAAGTACCCGGCCACGTTCACCCATTTCGACTGGGTCAATCCGCAGGCGCCTAAAGGCGGAACCTTGCGGGCCATGGCATTCGGTAACTTCGACACGCTCAACCCCTACACCTTCAAGGGCACCAGCCCCGTTTCGACGCCGAATTTCCAGCAGTACGGCGTCAACGAGCTGAACGAGACCTTGATGGTCGGCACAGGCCAATACGATCCTTCCGGCGACGAACCGACCTCCAGCTACGGCCTGATCGCCCGCTCGGTGGAGTACAGCGAAGACCGCAGTTGGGTGGTGTTCAACCTGCGTCCCGAGGCGCGTTTTCATGACGGGCACCCCATCACCTCGGCCGACGTGGCGTTCTCCTACCGCACCCTGCTCAAGGAAGGCCATCCGCTGTACCGCACCAACCTGCAGGAAGTGCAGCGCGTCGACATCCTGGGGCCGTTGCGCATCCGCTTCGTCTTCAAGCGCGCCGGCAACCCGCTGCTGATCCTGCGCTTGGGCGAAATGCCAGTGCTGCCCAAGCACTACTGGCAAGATCGTGACTTCAAGGCCACCACCTTCGAGCCGCCGCTGGGCAGCGGTCCGTACCGCATCACCGAGGTACAACCCGGTCGGCGCCTGGTATTCAGCCGGGTGAAGAACTACTGGGGCAAGGATTTGCCGGTCAACCGCGGCAAGTACAACTTCAACCGCGTGGAGTTCGAGTTCTATCGCGACGCGACCGTGGCCTTCGAAGCGTTCAAGGCCGGCGAGTTCGACATCTACATCGAACACCAGGCCAAGAACTGGGCCAACGGCTACAACTTCCCGGCGATCCGTCGTGGCGATGTAATCAAGGCACAGATCCCGCACCGGATCCCGACCCAGACCCAGGGTCTGTTCATGAACACCCGCCGCGACGCCTTCGCCGACCCCAAGGTACGCCAGGCGCTGGGGCTGATGCTCGATTTCGAGTGGACCAACCGTGCCCTGTTCAGCAGTGCCTACCGTCGCTCGACCAGTTACTACCCCAACAGTGAATTCACCGCCAGCGGGCTGCCCACCGGCAAGGAATGGCTGCTGCTCTCACCGTTTCGCGAACAGTTACCCGCCAAGCTCTTCACCGAGCCCTACCAGGTCAGCCAGACCGACGGGCGCGGCATCGACCGCCAGACCTTGCGAACGGCCCTGGGCCTGCTAGGCGAAGCCGGCTGGAAGCTCGACGGGCAGCGCCTGGTCGACACCAAAGGCCGCCAGTTGCGCCTGGAGCTGCTGCTGGTAAACCCGAATCTGGAACGCATCCTGCAACCTTATGTCGAAAATCTGTCCAGCATCGGCATCGACGCGCGCTTGCGCACGGTAGACCGAGCCCAGTACAAACAACGGCTGGACCAATTCGACTTCGACATGATCCTGATGACCCTGAACCAGACCCTCAGCCCCGGCCTCGAGCAGTGGCAGTACTTCCACTCGAGCCAGGCCACCGTCAAGGGCAGCAAGAACTACGCGGGCATCAAGGACCCTGTGGTCGATCACCTGCTCGACACGCTCATGGCCGCCCGCACCCGCGATGATCAGGTCGCCGCTGCGCGCGCGCTGGACCGGGTGCTGTCGTGGCACTACTACATGATTCCCAACTGGTACCTGGACAACCATCGCCTGGCCTACCGCAACCGGTTCGCCTTCGTCACCACGCCGCCCTACACCCTGGGCCTGAACAGCTGGTGGCTCAAGACTTCGGAGAAAGCCAAATGATGCCGACGCCTCGCCTGCGCCTGGCCTGCAGCCTGTTGCTCGCCTGCCTGAGCCTACCCGCGCTGGCCGCCCCGCAACACGCCCTGACGCTCTACGACGAACCGCCCAAGTACCCCGCCGACTTCAAGCATTTCGACTACGTCAATCCCGATGCCCCCAAGGGCGGGACCTTCCGCCAGTCCAGCTTCGGCGGTTTCGACAGCCTCAACCCCTTCATCAACAAGGGCGTATCGGCCGACAACATCAGCATCATCTACGACACCCTGATGCGCCAGAGCCTGGACGAGCCCTTCACCGAGTACGGGCTAGTCGCCGGCAAGATCGAAAAGGCCCCTGACAACAGCTGGGTACGCTTCTACCTGCGACCTGAAGCACGCTTCCATGACGGCCACCCCATCCGCGCCGAAGACGTCGTGTTCAGCTTCAACGCCCTCACCCAGCAGGGCGCGCCGTTGTACCGCCAGTACTACGGTGATGTCTCCGAGGTGATCGTCGAGGACCCGCTGCGCGTCTTGTTCAAGTTCAAGCACAGCAACAACCGCGAACTGCCACTGATCCTGGGCCAGTTGCCAGTGCTGCCCAAGCATTGGTACGAGACTCGCGACTTCACCCGCGGCAACCTAGAGATCCCGCTGGGCAGCGGCCCGTACAAGGTCGCCGAGGTCAAGGCCGGACGCTCGATCCGTTACGAGCGGGTCAAGGACTACTGGGCCAAGGACCTGCCGATCAACCGTGGCATGTTCAACTTCGACGCCATGACCTTCGACTCCTACCGCGACACTGCCGTCGCCCTCGAGGCGCTCAAGGCCGGGCAGTTCGACTATGCCCTGGAAGTCAGCGCGAAGAACTGGGCCACCGCCTACAACGTCCCTGCGGTGCGCGACGGGCGTCTGATCAAGGAAGAGTTGCCCAACGGCAATCCGGTCGGCATGCAGGGCTTCATCTTCAACCTGCGCAAGCCCGTGTTCCAGGACATCCGCGTGCGCCAGGCCCTGAGCCTGCTGCTCGATTACGAATGGACCAACAAGCAGCTGTTCAACGGTGCCTATACCCGCACCGGCAGCTACTTCGAAAACTCCGAGATGGCCGCTACGGGCCTGCCCTCCGCCGACGAGTTGAAGATTCTCGAGCCGCTGCGCGGCAAGATCCCCGAGCAGGTCTTCAGCGAGGCGTTCCACAATCCCGTCACCGACGGCAGCGGCATGATTCGCGAGCAGCAACGCAAGGCTTACCAGTTGCTGATGGACGCCGGCTGGAAGATCGAGAACGACAAAATGGTCGACGCCCAAGGCAAGCCGGTGTCGATCGAGTTTCTCCTGGCACAGACCGAGTTCGAACGCATCCTGCTGCCGTTCAAGCGCAACCTCGCCGACCTGGGCATCGACCTGACCATCCGCCGCGTCGACGTCTCGCAATACATCACGCGCCTGCGCTCGCGCGACTTCGACATGATCGTCGGCGGCTTCCCGCAATCCAACTCGCCGGGCAACGAACAGCGTGAGTACTGGACCAGCGCCGCCGCCGACCGCTCGGGCAGCCGCAACACCATCGGCCTGCGCGACCCGGCCATCGACCAACTGGTCGAAGACCTGATCAATGCCGACTCGCGCCAGAGCCTGGTCGCCCACACCCGCGCGCTGGACCGTGTGCTGCTGTGGGGCTACTACGTCATCCCCAACTGGCACATCAAGACCTGGCGCGTCGCCTACTGGAACCACCTTGGCCATCCGAAGGTGTCACCCAAATACGATATCGGCATCGACACCTGGTGGATCAAGCCTGACGTGACCCCGGCCGTCAGCGAAGCGCGCGTGCCACTCGTGGACGAGGCGAACTGACATGCTTGCCTACATTCTGCGCCGCCTGCTGCTGATCATCCCGACCCTGTTCGGCATCCTCATCATCAACTTCATCATCGTCCAGGCCGCCCCCGGTGGCCCGGTCGAGCAGATGATCGCCAAGCTCGAAGGCTTCGATGGCGCCACCAGCCGCATTGCCGGCGGCGGTGCCGAAGTATCGGTAGCCGGCTCCAACTACCGCGGCGCCCAAGGCCTGGACCCGGCGCTGGTCGCTGAAATCGAACGCATGTACGGCTTCGACAAGTCAGCCCCGGAGCGGTTGTGGATCATGGTCAAGAACTACGCCCAGCTCGACTTCGGCGACAGCTTCTTCCGCGATGCCAAGGTCATCGACCTGATCGCCGAGAAGATGCCCGTGTCGATCTCGCTGGGGTTGTGGAGCACACTGATCATGTACCTGGTGTCGATCCCGCTAGGGATTGCCAAGGCGGTGCGCCATGGCAGCCACTTCGACGTCTGGACCAGCTCGGCGATCATCGTCGGCTACGCCATCCCCGCGTTCCTCTTCGCCATCCTGCTGATCGTGCTGTTCGCCGGTGGCAGCTATTTCGACTGGTTCCCGCTCCGGGGCCTGACCTCCAACAACTTCGACGAGCTGTCCACCACCGGCAAGGTGATGGACTACTTCTGGCACCTGGTGCTGCCGATCACCGCGCTGGTGATCGGCAACTTCGCCACCATGACCCTGCTGACCAAGAACAGCTTCCTCGATGAGATCAACAAGCAGTACGTGATCACCGCCAAGGCCAAGGGCCTGAGCCGCAACCGCGTGCTCTACGGCCATGTATTCCGCAACGCCATGCTGCTGGTGATCGCAGGGTTCCCGTCGGCGTTCATCGGTATCTTCTTCACCGGCTCCCTGCTGATCGAGGTGATTTTCTCTCTCGACGGCCTGGGCCTGATGAGTTTCGAAGCGGCCATCAACCGCGACTACCCGGTGGTGTTCGGCACCCTGTTCATCTTCACCCTGCTGGGGCTGGTGGTGAAACTGATCGGCGACCTCACCTACACCCTGGTCGATCCGCGCATCGACTTCGCCAGCCGGGAGCACTGACATGGCCCTCTCTCCCCTGAACCGCCGGCGCTTCGAGCGCTTCAAGGCCAACCGTCGCGGCTGGTGGTCGCTGTGGCTGTTCCTCATCCTGTTCGGCCTGAGCCTGGGTGCCGAGCTGATCGCCAACGACAAGCCCATCGCCGTGCGCTACGACGGCGAGTGGTACTTCCCGGCGTTCAAGCGCTACCCGGAAACCACCTTCGGCGGCGAATTCCCGCTGGAAGCCAACTACAAGAGCCCCTATATCCGCGAACTGCTGGAAAAAAAGGACAGCTTCGTGCTGTGGGCGCCGATCCCGTTCAGCTACCAGAGCATCAACTACGACCTGAAGGTCCCTGCCCCCGCGCCGCCTTCGGCCGACAACCTGCTCGGCACCGACGACCAGGGGCGCGACGTGCTCGCCCGGGTGATCTACGGATTCCGCGTCTCGGTGCTGTTCGCCCTGACGCTGACCATCGCCAGCTCCATCGTCGGCGTCATCGCCGGTGCCCTGCAGGGCTTCTATGGCGGCTGGGTGGACCTTGCTGGCCAGCGTTTCCTGGAAATCTGGTCGGGCCTGCCGGTGCTCTACCTGTTGATCATTCTCGCAAGCTTCGTGCAGCCCAACTTCTGGTGGTTGCTCGGCATCATGCTGCTGTTCTCATGGATGAGCCTGGTGGATGTCGTGCGCGCCGAGTTCCTGCGCGGACGCAACCTCGAGTACGTGCGCGCCGCCCGCGCCCTGGGTATGCGCAACGGCCCGATCATGTTCCGCCACATCCTGCCCAACGCCATGATCTCGACCATGACCTTCATGCCATTCATCCTCACCGGCGCCATCGGCACCCTCACCGCCCTCGACTTCCTCGGCTTCGGCTTGCCCGCAGGCTCGCCGTCGCTGGGCGAACTGGTCGCCCAGGGCAAGTCCAACCTGCAGGCGCCGTGGCTGGGCATCAGCGCCTTCGCCGTGCTGGCCGTCATGCTGAGCCTGCTGGTGTTCATCGGCGAATCCGCCCGCGATGCCTTCGACCCGAGGAAATGACATGAGCCAAGACACCCTGATCGAAGTGCGCGACCTGGCGGTGGAGTTCGTCACCGGCGAACAGGTCAACCGCGTCGTCGATGGCATCAGTTTCGACATCCGCAAGGGCGAGACCCTCGCCCTGGTCGGTGAGAGCGGCTCGGGCAAATCGGTCACCGCCCACTCGATCCTGCGCCTGCTGCCCTACCCGCTCGCCCGCCACCCCAGCGGCACCATCCACTACGACGGCAAGGACCTCCTGCACCTGGGCGAGAAGCCCATGCAGCGCATCCGCGGCAACCGCATCGCGATGATCTTCCAGGAACCGATGACCTCGTTGAACCCGCTGCATTGCATCGAGAAGCAGATCAACGAGATCCTCCTGCTGCACAAAGGCCTCACCGGCAAGCAGGCTACCGCGCGCACCCTGGAGCTGCTCGAACTGGTCGGCATCCCCGACCCGAAGAAGCGCCTCAAGGCCCTGCCTCACGAGCTCTCCGGCGGCCAGCGCCAGCGCGTGATGATCGCCATGGCCCTGGCCAACGAACCCGAGCTGCTGATCGCCGACGAGCCCACCACCGCGCTCGACGTCACCGTGCAGCTCAAGATCCTCGATTTGCTCAAGTCCCTGCAGGCGCGCCTGGGCATGGCGCTGCTGCTGATCAGCCACGACCTCAACCTGGTGCGGCGTATCGCCCACCGCGTGTGCGTGATGCAGTCCGGCAAGATCGTCGAACAGGCCGACTGCGAGACACTGTTCAAGGCCCCGCAGCACCCCTATACGCAGATGCTGATCAATGCCGAACCCAGCGGTGGCCCGGCGGCGAACGCGATCGGCAAACCGCTGCTGGAAGTCAACGATCTGAAGGTGTGGTTCCCGATCAAGAAGGGCCTGCTGCGCCGCACTGTCGATCATGTGAAAGCCGTCGACGGGATCAATTTCAGCCTCCCGCAGGGGCAAACCCTGGGGATCGTTGGTGAGAGCGGATCCGGCAAATCGACATTGGGGCTGGCGATCCTGCGCTTGATCGCAAGCCAGGGTGGGATTCGCTTCCACGGGCAGTCGCTGGAAGGGCTGAAGCAGCAGGAAGTGCGGCCGCTGCGCCGCGAAATGCAGGTGGTGTTCCAGGACCCGTTCGGCAGCCTGAGCCCGCGCATGTGCGTGGCCGACATCGTTGGCGAGGGCTTGCGGATTCACAAGATCGGCACCCCCGCCGAGCAGGAAGCCGCGATCATAGCGGCGCTGGAGGAAGTGGGACTGGACCCGCGCACACGGCACCGCTATCCGCACGAGTTCTCTGGCGGGCAGCGGCAGCGGATCGCGATCGCCCGGGCACTGGTGTTGAAGCCGGCATTGATCCTGCTGGACGAACCGACCTCGGCGCTGGACCGCACCGTACAGCGCCAGGTCGTGGAACTGCTGCGCAATCTGCAGTTGAAGTACAACCTGACGTACCTGTTCATCAGCCATGACCTCGCGGTGGTCAAGGCGTTGAGTCACCAGTTGATGGTGATCAAGCACGGGCACGTGGTGGAACAAGGCGATGCGCAGGGGATCTTCCATGCGCCGCAGCATCCGTATACGCGTCAGTTGCTGGAGGCGGCGTTTCTGGAGACGGCGAACAGTTGATCCCTTTGTGCAATGACAAAGAGCGACTAACTCGTTCAAAACCCAAGAGCCTGCTCAGCCCTGATAGGAGTGAGCAGGCTCAAGTCGGCTAGCGCTCAGGCTTCGGCGGCGCGGGCAGTCACTGCGTCGCCTTCGAGCACCATCCCCTCGCGCATCTTCTGCGCATCACGCACAAAGCAACGCGACGCCGCCAGCAGAAACACCAGGGTCAGCAGCAGCGCCACCGGGATCAGGTACATCGCGTCATGCAGCCCCTGAGCCTTGAACGCCTCGCTCATCACCACCTGTCCCGCCGCCTCCATGGCCGACACGGCAAAATGATCCGACAGCCCGCCGACCACCACCGGCCCCAGGCCGCCGCCGAGCAGGTACAGCCCGGCGAAGTACAGGGCCATGGCGGTAGCCCGCAGGCGCGGTTGCACCACATCCTGAATCGCCGTGTACACGCAGGTATAGAAGTTGTACGAGAACAGCCAGCCGACGCCGAACACCGCGACGAACAGCCCCAGCTCGATACGCCCGGCATGCAGTGCCCAGGCGGTGGCGAGAGTGGCAACCAACATGCTCAGCGCGGCGAACAACAGACGCCCATTGGCAAAACGCTGGTGCACCTTGTCGGCCACCCAGCCCCCCAGCGTGAGCCCCACCAGGCCGCTCAGACCGACGATCATCCCCGTTGCCACGGCCGCATCGTGCAAGGGCAAGGCGAAGTAGCGCTGCAGCATCGGCACCATGAACGAGTTGCAGGCGTACGAGGCGAAGTTGAAGGTCAGTCCCGCCAGTACCAGCCAGGCGAACGTGGGTACGCTCAGTACCCGACGCAGCGGTCGATCAATCGGAGCCTGGGAGATGGCAACGGTTTCCGCAGCGCCGCGCGCAGGTTCGCGGATCAGGAAGATGAACAGCGCCAACACCAGGCCGGGTACCGCAGCGATGAAGAACGGCGCACGCCAGCTGCCAAACGCCTGGACCATGGCGCCGATGGTGAAGAACGCCAGCAACAGGCCCAGCGGCAGGCCGAGCATGAAGATGCCCATCGCCCGCGACCGTCGCTCGGCCGGGAACAGATCGCCGATCAGCGAGTTGGCGGCCGGCGCATAGCTGGCTTCACCGATGCCCACGCCCATGCGCACCAGCAGAAAACTCCAGAAGCTGCCGACCATGCCGTTGACCGCCGTCAGCCCGCTCCAGGCCGCCAGGCCCCAGCACATCAGCTTGGCGCGCGAGCCGGTATCGGCCATGCGCGCAAGCGGCAGGCCAGCGATGGCGTATACCAAGGTAAAAGCGGTGCCGATCAGGCCGATCTGGAAGTCGCTCAGGTGCCATTCCAGGCGGATCGGTTCGATGATAATCGCGGGGATGGTACGGTCGAAGAAGTTGAACAGGTTGGCCAGAAACAGCAGGAACAAGATGCGCCAGGCATTGGACGCTTGGGGGGCGGTGGTCATGGTCGGGTCCCTCGTTATCGTTATTCAGGGCTTCCAGCACGCCTGACGAAATCTAGAGGGTAAGGTGCGAGACGTCTGCCACCATTGACCGGGCTTATATCGCGCGATGGGCTGCAGCCTGAAGGACCGTCCGCAGCGTTTAAACCGATGGCGGCGCCACCAACCGATAGCCCACTCCCGCCTCGGTGATGATGTACCGCGGTGCGGTCGGATCGTCGCCCAGCTTGTGCCGCAGATGCCCCACCACGATGCGCAGGTAGTGGGTGTCGTCGACATGGGTCGGGCCCCAGATATCCTTGAGCAGTTGTTGTTGGGTGATCACCCGTCCCGGATGCCCGGCCAATTGAGCCAGCAGCGCATACTCCTTGCGTGTCAGTGCCACCTCGACGCCGTCGAGCGTGACCTTGCGATAGGCGAAGTCGACCACCAGCGCACCGAAGCTGGCACTGGCCGCTTGCCCGGAACCCGCCTGGGGTTTGTGCCGCAACAGCGCGCGCACCCGGGCAAGGAACTCCTGGATACCGAACGGCTTGGTCACGTAGTCGTTGGCACCGCCATCCAGCGCATCGACCTTCTGCACCTCGCTGGCTCGCACCGACAGCACCATCACCGGCACGGCGCTCCACTCGCGCAGTTCGCGCAACACCTGCTGGCCGTCCATATCCGGCAAGCCGAGATCGAGCACCACCAGATCAGGCTTGCTCAGCGCCGCCTGAGCCAGGCCTTCGCCGCCGGTCGCAGCCTCGATCACCTTGTAGCCCTGGGACACGAGGCTGATGCGCAGGAACTTGCGGATCTGCGGTTCGTCGTCGATGACCAGAAGGGTGGCGGCTTGGCTCATGGGGCTTCACTGTCGCTGTCGGGTTGAAGAGGCAACGGCAAGCATAGAGTGATGCAGGTGCCCTGGCCATCGATGCCCTCGCCAACCAGTATGCTGCCGCCATGGGCGCCGATCATGCCCTGGCAGATCGCAAGCCCCAGGCCTGTGCCCTGCCCGCCGCGGTCACCGCGGGCAGCGGTGTAGAACATGTCGAAGATCTTCTCGCGCTCGGCCACCGGAATGCCCGGGCCCTGATCCGCGACCGCGAAGCACAGGTGCTCGTCCTGCACCTCCACCCGCAGCGCCAGGCGACCATCGACCGGCGAGAAACGTGCGGCATTCTCCAGTACGTTGACCAGCGCCTGCTCGATCAGCGCTGCATGCACGAACAGCAGGGGCAGCTCTGCAGGTACCTCGGTGTCTACGCGCAACGGTGCCAGCACCGCGCGCAGACGGTTCAGAGCGCTGCCAACGATATCGCCGGGCGACACCCAGTCACGCGCAAGCTTCAAGCCGCCATGGCCCAACCGGGTCATGTCGAGCAGGTTCTGGATGTAACGATCCAGGCGCTCGGCTTCGTTGCGTGTGCCTTCGAGCAGCTCACGGCGATCGTCCGGAGGGATCGCATCACCCAGTGCCAGCAAGCTGTCGATGCTACCGCGCATGGCGGTCAGCGGGGTGCGCAGATCATGGGACACCGAGGCAAGCAAGGCGCTGCGCAACTGCTCGGTTTCGCCATGCAGGCGCGCGGCTTCGAGCTGCTCGCCCAGGCGCGCGCGGGCCAGGGCCTGGGCCAGCGGCTCGGCCAGCGCCGTCAGCAAGCGACGGCGCTGTGCGCTCAACGGCTCGCCCGAGGCCGGCTGCACACCCAGCAAGGCCAAGGGAGTCTCGTCGACCGCCAGCGGCCACCACCACCAGCGGCCATGGGGCAAGGTATCGCTGCCATGCCCTGCTGCCTGGCCATGTTGCCAGGCCCATTCGGCAGCGGCGCGCTCGTTGTCGGTAAAGACCTGCGGCCCGCCGCTGGCCACCTGCAACAAGCCCTCGGCATCGCGCTCGAGCAGACAGATCTGGATGCCCTGCCAATCGTTCAGGTGCTGCCCGGCGGCACTGAAAACCGCCTGGCGATCCGTGGCCACGGTCAGGCGACGCGACAGGTCGAGCAGTTGCCGGGTCTCGCCCTGGGTTTCGCGCAGCGCCTGCAACTGACGGCGCTGACGAGCGGCGAGATTGCCGGTCAGGGCCGCCATGAGCAGGAAGAACACCAGGGTCAGCACGTCCTCTTCGCGCTGGATGCTGAACGAAAAGCTCGGCGGGATGAACAGGAAGTCGTAGGTCAGGAACGACAGCGCCGCACAGGCCAGCGCAGGCCCCAGGCTGCTGCGCACCGCGACCAGCAGCACCGCCGCGAGGAACACCAGCGAAATGTTCGGCAAGGCCAGCACACTGGACACGGCCCAGGCCAGCCCTGCCGCCAGCATGGTCGCCAGCAGCGCCAGCCAATAGTGGCGCCAGACCCACACACGATTGACCACCGCCCGTGTCGGTACAGGTTGAGCGTCGCGGTCGAGCACATTGATCTCCAACCCCCGGCTGTCGCGCAGCAAGCGTGCAGCGACGCCCGCACCGAGCACGCGGCGGCGCAGACGGTCGCGGGACTGGCCGACCAGCACCAGGCTCGCCCGTCGTTCCAGCGCATGCTGGATGAGCGTGCGCGCCACCTCCCCGGCCCTGAGCACCACGACTTCGCCGCCCAGGCGCTCGGCCAGTTGCTGTGCGGCCTGCAGGCGCTGACGAGCGCCTTCGTCACGCAGCTTGCCGTTGTCGACATGCACCAGGCTCCACGGCAAATGCCGACGCTGGGCGACGCGGCTGGCATGGCGCACCAGACGCTCGGCCTGCTCATCACCATCGACCCCGACCAGCAGGCGCCCTCGCAAGGTCGGCGCCTGCTCGCCGCGTTGGCGGTAGCCATGGGCAAGGTCGGCATCGACCTGGGCTGCAGCGGTCTGCATGGCCAGTTCGCGCAAGGCGGTGAGGTTGGTCTGGGAGAAGAACGCATCGATCGCCGCCCGTGCCTGCTCAGGCACGTAGACCTTGCCTTCGCGCAAGCGCTCGAGCAGTTCACGTGGCGGCAGGTCGATCAGCACCAGCTCGAAGGCTTCCTGCAGCACCCAGTCGGGCAGGGTTTCGCGCACCTGAACGCCCGTGATGTCGCGAACCTTGTCGTTGAGGCTTTCCAGGTGCTGGACATTGACCGTGGTATACACATCGATACCGGCAGCGAGCAGTTCCTGAACATCCTGCCAGCGCTTGGCGTGACGGCTGCCGGGGGCGTTGGTATGAGCCAGCTCGTCGACCAGCGCCAGCGGTGGTGCAGCCTTGAGCAGGCCATCAAGGTCCATTTCTTCGAGGATGACGCCGCGGTACTCGCTGCGCAGCAAGGGCTGCTGCGCCAAGCCACCGAGCAGCGCCTCGGTTTCGGCCCGGCCATGGGTCTCCACCACCGCCGCCAGCACCTTTACCCCCTGGCGCTGCTGGGCATGGGCGGCCTGGAGCATGGCGAACGTCTTGCCCACACCGGGAGCTGCGCCCAGAAATACTTTAAGCCTGCCGCGACCGTTGCGGGGCAGGCTCGCCAACAGCGCATCGGCGCGGGCGGAATCACTCATGCTTGATCCTTTGGTAAGGGGCCTAGGCCTGCTTCGCATGCCATCGCGGGACAAG